>QVQF01000105.1 GCA_003584895.1 Methylococcales bacterium | reverse complement strand
TAAAGGCTAAAGGCTAAAGGCTAAAGGCTAAAGGCTAAAGGCTGGTGTTGTATTGTTAACGCTTGATGCCTTCAAGTCTGATCCAATCTTCTTGTTGTACCAAAGGGCTGAAGATAATTTCGCGCTGATAGGCATTAATAACAGATTCGGCTTGTTCGTGTAGGATACCCGATAAAACTAACGATCCACCTGAAACGACTAAGGCGCAAATTTGCTCCGCCATATCAATTAAGGGTTTAGCTAAGATATTGGCCAAGACTATATTCGCCTGAAAAGGAGTGAACTGTTCAGGTAGATAGGTTTTAATTTTATCTTCAACCTTATTTTTTAAAGCATTGCTTTCTGTGGCGGTGATTGCTTGCGGGTCAATATCCACAGCATGAGCGACTTTAGCGCCTAGCAATACACTGGCAACGGCGAGTATGCCAGAGCCGCAGCCATAATCGATGACGGTTTTAGCGCTTAATTCATGACTGGCTAACCATTCTAAACATAATGCCGTGGTTGGATGTGTGCCTGTTCCGAAGGCAAGGCCGGGATCAAGTGTTAAACAAACTGTCCCCGACTCAACTTGCTCTTGATCTGTTGGGCACACCCAAAGTCTATCGGCAAATTTCATCGGCTTATAATATTCCATCCAAGCGCGTTCCCATTCCTGATCGGCAATGGCTTCATACACCCAGTCATGCAAGTCATCGTGATTAAACTGCTTATAAACCTGAGATTTTATCAACTCGGGATCAGCATCTAATTCATAGAGGGCAATAACTTGGGTATTACTCCATATCTTTGTTTCGCCGATAGCCGGTTCGTAGACAGGCTCATCTTCGGCATCCATATAGGTGACAGACACAGCGCCTAGATCACTGAAAAAATCAGCCAGTTGGGGAGCGATGTTTTCTTGGGTAATAACGGAAATTTGATGCCAGGCCATGATGAGAGGATATATGTGATAAAGAGTGTTTGTTGATTGGCTATTGCTTAGCGAATTAACAAAACTGAGAGGCTATATTCAATAGTATGAATAGAAATTGTAAACTACTCCGTTAATGCTTTAATTAACAGAGTAGTTTTTAAGGCTTAATAAATTCCTAACTTCTTTTCCAAATAATGAATGTTTTGTTGGCCTTGAGCGAAAGCACTGTCATTCATAATATCTTGCTGTAAAGGGATGTTGGTTTTAATACCATCTATAATGATTTCACTCAGCGCCGTGTTCATACGCGCGATAGCACTTTTTCTATCTTCGCCATGAGCAATCAATTTACCTATCATAGAGTCGTAATACGGAGGTACTTTATAGCCATTGTAGATATGAGTTTCGCAACGGATACCAGGGCCACCAGGCATGTGGAATTGATCAATGGTGCCAGGACAAGGCATGAAGGTTCTAGGATCTTCAGCATTCAAGCGACATTCAATAGCATGGCCGGTGATTTTAACTTGATCTTGGGTAATAGAAAGCGGCTCACCTGCAGCAATACGCAGTTGTTCTTTAACAATATCAAAGCCAGTTATCATCTCGGTTACTGGATGTTCAACTTGTACGCGCGTATTCATTTCTATGAAAAAGAACTCGCCTTTTTCATATAAGAACTCAAACGTACCTGCGCCTAAGTAGCCAATATCAATACAGGCTTTAGCACAACGTTCACCGATGAGTTTACGCTGTTCTTCAGTAATGCCCGGAGCTGGTGCTTCTTCCACTACTTTTTGATGACGACGCTGCATAGAACAATCACGTTCGCCTAAATGAATAGCGTTGCCGTGAGAATCAGCCATGACTTGAAACTCAATGTGCCTAGGATCTTCTAAAAACTTTTCCATATACACGGTTGGATTACCAAAGGCACTGCCGGCTTCGGCTTTAGTCATCGCTATGGAGTTAATCAGCGCAGATTCAGTATGCACGGTGCGCATACCTCTACCACCGCCACCGCCAGCCGCCTTGATAATGACCGGATAGCCAATTTCTTGAGCCATGAGCAAGTTCTTTTGATCATCATCTGACAAAGGATCATTATTGCCAGGGACGCAAGGAATACCTGCAGCCTGCATGGCTTTTTTAGCAGAAATCTTGTCACCCATCATGCGGATAGTCTCGGCATTCGGGCCGATAAAGACAAAGCCACTTTGCTTTACTTTTTCAGAAAAATCAGCATTTTCTGATAAGAAACCATAGCCCGGATGGATGGCTTCTGCATCGGTCACTTCAGCGGCGCTGATAATGGCTGGAATATTTAGATAGCTGTCTGCTGAAGCCGCAGGACCTATGCACACGGACTCATCAGCTAAGCGTACATGCTTAAGATCGCGATCTGCTTCTGAATGCACGGCAACGACTTTAATGCCTAATTCTCTGCAGGCGCGAAGGATACGCAAAGCAATTTCGCCGCGATTGGCAATAACAATTTTATTGAACATGGGATCCCCGCAGATTATTCAATGATGAATAAGGGTTGGCCGTATTCGACCGGCTCAGCATTATCAACCAGTATTTTAGTAATAACGCCACTTTTATCCGCTTCAATTTGATTAAGAATTTTCATAGCTTCAATAATACATAAGGTATCGCCGGACATAACCGATTGACCTACTTCGACAAACACTTTACTGCCGGGTGACGCTGAACGATAAAAAGTACCTACCATCGGTGATTTAACGGCATGTCCTGTTATTTTTTCTTCTACGGCAACTGCAGGAGTAGCGCTGATTGCAGTCGGTGCTACACCCATAGGTGCAGGTGCATAAGTGACCTGAGTCGGTGCCGCAGAATAGCGACTAATGCGAATCGACTCTTCGCCTTCTTTGATTTCTAGTTCGGCAATATCGGATTCTTCGATAATTTCGATGAGTTTTTTTATTTTTCTAATATCCATGGCTTATGGTCTCTCGGTTAATATCTGGTCAGCGGCTTGTAAGGCCAGTTCATATCCTATCGCTCCTAATCCACAGATAACGCCTTGAGCAATATCTGAGAAATAAGAGTGTTTTCTAAAAGGTTCACGTGCGTGGACGTTTGATAAATGAACCTCTATAAAGGGAATTTTAGTTGCTAATAAAGCATCACGGAGTGCAACGCTAGTATGAGTAAACGCAGCAGGGTTAATAATGATGAAATCCGTGTTTTTTTTGTAAGCTAGGTGTATCAATTCAATAATTTCATGTTCGGCATTGTTTTGATAAAAATCGAGTTGATGATTTAAATCGGTCGCTTTTTTTTCCAGCGAGTCGCGAATGTCAGCGAGCGTTTTATTGCCATATAAGCTAGGCTCACGGATACCCAATAGGTTTAAGTTTGGTCCATTTAAAACGGTAATCGTCGCCATTTAGGTATTTAAGTCAGCATATAGATTATAACAGCCGATAATTTTACCGTTTTGTAGTATTTTGTCCAGACATTCTGTTTTTAACAAAAGATAGCAACAGATTGTCGGTTATTAGTTAGCTTATCCTCCATTTTAAGTCATGGTTTTTTTGTCTAATAGGGTGCGAAGGTAGGAAAGGTCGTGACCTGTATTGGGGAGCTAATATTTATTACACTTTAACTTGATGTTTATCGCCGTTGTGATTACGATACTACCCATCCCCTATTTTTTTTAGCTAAGACCTCTGGCTTTCATTTTGCCCTGTGTCGCCTTGTTTTAACGGCTGCTAGCCACTCTAGCTAGGTGTAAGGTCATCATTAAGTAACGCTTAGCTATGCTTGCCAGTTGTCTGGCTACCATTGCTAGGCATCGGTCAGGCACAGCTAGACGCCTAGCAGCGATTGCTAGTCATCTGGCTAATACAGACAGACAACTAGCAAGCATTAAATATGACTAGCAATGGCACACAGACGCCTAGCAATGGTAGCTAGTCATCTGGCTAGCACGGACAGGCAACTAGCCATCATAAAATATAACTAGCAATGACAGCCAGACGACTGGCTACGCTAGCCAGATAACATTCTGTCACGCAGAGTTGTCTGGCTGTCATTGCTAGACGCCTAATAATCATTACCGCTACACCCGTTGGATACTCAACACCACCTTTGTAAATTAACCATAAGGAGCTTAAAGACTATGACGACTAACTATTTTATGCCTACTAACGACAGCGGCAAAGCCGACTTGCTAGATCATTTTTCATCTGCTTTGCCCCGTTATGCGGCTGCGTTAGATGTCAGTGCTGTTGATCTTGTCGCACTTAAAGCGGATGCTGATGCTTTTCGCTACACTTTACATGCGCAAACCGATGTATTGGCTTATAGTCAACACTGGACGGCTTATAAGAATGTGCTTAGGGATGGTGGTAGCGGCACGGCAGATTGGCCGATCGCCTTAACATTGGCCACCCCTGTTCCGCCTGCTGTCAGACCCGGTGTTATTGCTAGACTCGCTGCCTTAGCGGCACATATCAAAACTCACAAAAACTACACCACCGCCATCGGCCAAGATTTATGGCTAATTGGCAGCTTTCAAGTGCTTGATACCAGCACTTGGAAACCGATATTAACGATACAAAATCAAGCAGGTCATCCGATTATCGTCTGGAGCAAAGGCCAAGCCAGCGCCATAGAAATCTGGGTAGATAGAGGCGACGGTCATGAGTTTGTCTTACTCACTATCAACACCGAGCCCAACACCACCGACACCTCGCCATTGCCGGCAGCGGGTGCCAGTGCTTTATGGAAATACAAAGCCATTTATCGCTTGCACGACGAACTGGTAGGGCAGTGGAGTGATGTGATTAGTGTTTCGGTGGGGGGGTAGATTTGAGATGAATTGACATAAATCGTGGGCATGTGGCGGGCCGCGATTTGTTCCTACAGTTTATTAATCTCAGCTGGACGGGGTTTGTAATCCCATGTTGAACGTTTAATGATTTTTCGAGTATGAAGTCTCAATTATGCGGCGCAATACGCTACGCTATTGACGCCCTACGAATTACGCTTTACCGAGTTAGAGATTGCGGGTTAAGTGTTAATTTTATTTTTTCCATTCCGAAATGATACGTTTTATGAGAGGTAGCTGCGTAAAATTAGTTCAATAAAAGCCGCAGCCAAGGCAGCTTTTTTATACAAGAAACCACTAGGAGCTAAACTTTAATCCACTCGATAATTCGGTACAATTTAAAAAACTTATCATCCATTGTTGAAACCAGTTCGTAGTGACTTACTGTTTCAGCTTAAATCCTACACCTGCCCAAGGAAATCAGTCTGCTATGCAAAACATGCCATTAGTTTCCGTCATCATTCCAACCCATAATCGTCCAGAATTGCTGCTAGAAGCCCTAGCAAGCATTGCTGGGCAAACTATGACCGATTGGCAAGTTATTATTGTCGATGATGGATCAAGCCCAATCGTGAATGAGCAAGAGATTAAAGCTCAGTTCGGCAATAAGTTTCGAGTAATTAGTCATGCCGATCCTCAAGGCGGCCCTACCGCCAAAAATACCGGAGTAAATGCCGCCACCGGCAAATATCTAGCCTTTTTAGATGATGATGATTTATTTGCTCCCACTTATTTGGCAACAGCAATTGAGGCTCTTGAAGCCAATCCACAGATAAGTACTTTATTCATGGACGTCGAGTATTTCGGCACTAACGTTCATTGGGTACAAGCTAATGTTCCCAAGACGATGGAAAAAGTTTTAGGTGACGCGCAAGGTATAAACAAGTATGAGCATGTCATACAATTTGATACACATCTTTTTCCTGCCTTACTTAAGCGAGTGCCTATGCCTTTTCAACGCCCTGTCACTACGAGAGAACATTTTCATCAAGTGGGGCTATATCAGCAAGACTGTCTGCTATGGGATTGTGACTGGGCGTTACGCGCAACACTAAATAATGTCTGCGGTCTGCTCAATGTCGGCCTGTATTTACAACGAGTGGATGGACAAGGATACTCATCCTTACCCCGTCGTCGACTTGAGCACGCTTTGTCGGGACTCACCATAAAAAAGCAATTACTGACTAATCCTCGTGCAGACTTTTACAAAATACTGATTAATGACGCGGTTATAGAGGCGGGACAAGACGTAGCATGGGAATATATAACGCAAGATAAAGGCCTTAAAGCCTTCATATTTTTACTCGGAACTTTGCGTTATGGCGTCACCAAGTTACAACTTAAATTTTTACTTCACGCGTTGTACAGTTGCATCCGAAAAAATAATTAATATGCTGCAACTGTAGGCTGGAATAAGACTTTTCGAGCATAGGCGAGCATAAGTTTTTCTGTCTTACCCGGCTATTTTTTGACGTGTTGATATTACGTAAATTAAGTCGTACCTTTAGCATTTATTTTAAAGGAGTCCGTCATGCAAACACTCAAAGCCTGCGTAGCCCGAGCAAACTTCTACTTGAGCAAAGGCTTAATCACTTCCAATATTTGTTCTTTAGAAAATTCACCTGCATGTTGATGGATGATTTGTCCTTGTTGGTTAACAATGACGGTAAAAGGCACTGCATCCATATTATCGCCCAGTTGATGGGCGATGCTAATAGCGGGCATGTCACCAACTAATATGGGGTAATTGATGTTGATGGAGCTTAGGTAGGTTGCTACTGCTTCTGGGGTATCTACGGCTATGCCGATAAATTGCAGGCCTTTATCGGTATAGTGGTTTTGCAGCTCGATAAATTCAGGAATTTCTTTTAGGCAAGGCCCGCACCAAGTCGCCCAAAAGTTAATCACTCTTAGCTTGCCTTGCCATTCTGAAATAGTATGTGGCTGACCGGAGGCATCGGGCAAGGTAAAGTCAGGTAAAGACACAATGCTAGCTGGGCCTGTCGGTGATAACAGGCCTCTGGCGATAATGCCTCCACCCAAGGCCAGCACGGCGACGGCAATCAAGATAAGTCCGGCTGTTTTCATGATTTTACTCGTTGTAAGGTTTTAACAAAGGTTTCGGAATCTTGATAGCCGATAACTCGGTGTGCTGTGCTTTCTTTGCCCTCTACGCCAAAAAATAAAATAGCGGGTGGCCCAATAAGATTAAATTTTGTTAGCAAGGCTAGGTCATCGGCATTATTGTTAGTGACATCTGCCTGCAAGAGCAATACGCCTGCTAAGGCTTGTTTCACCTTAGGATCGGTAAAGGTATACGCTTCCATTTCTTTGCAAGAGATACACCAGTCCGCATAAAAATCTAGCATGACTGATTGGTGCTTTGCGCTGGCTTGTTGGATTTCAGTTTCCAGTGCAGCTAAAGAGGCGACCCGTTTAAAAATGAGGCCTTGTTCTACTGCCTGAGCATTATTAACGCCTAAGCCTTGTAGTGGTTTTAAGGGGTTGTTATTACCCATACTGAAACCAATCAATAATAATAGGCCGTAGGCGAGCATCATTAAGCCGATACCTTTCCATAGCTTGTGCCAACCTGAGCACTGCTCAGGTAAAGGATCTATGGCTTTAAGATAGATGGCTGGCAGTATTAGTAGCATCGCCCAGAGCACAATGATAATGGCGGGCGGTAAGATGCGACTTAACATCCACACAGCCACAGCCAGCATAATTACGCCAAATACAGCTTTGGTGGCATAGAGCCAGGTTCCGGCTTTAGGCAATAATTTGCCAGCCGAAGCGCCTAATAACAATAAAGGCATACCCATGCCTAAGCCCATCGCAAACAAGGCGCTACCACCCAACACGGCATTGCCGGTTTGGCCTATATAAATCAACGCCCCTGCTAAGGGTGCGGCGACACAGGGTCCTACAATCAGCGACGATAAAGCGCCCATAATTGCAGCGCCCCAGATTGAACCATCACGATGCCTTACGCTGGAATTATGCAGTTTGGTTTTGAGTGCATTAGGAATTTCTAGTTCGTAAAAGCCAAACATGGATAAAGACAGTATGACAAAAATGCTGCTAAATAGACCGATGATCCAAGGTTGCTGAAAAGTTGTCTGCAAGTTGCCACCGAATAAGGCGGCGATTATGCCAAATATCGTGTAAGTCAAAGCAGAAGCGATGACATAACTAAGCGACAGTAAGAAGGCGCGTGTGGTGGTAATGTGATTGCCGTGTCCTACAATGATGCCCGATAGAATTGGAATCATTGGGAAAATACAGGGCGTTAGCGATAACAAAAGTCCGAAGCCGAAAAAGCTCAGCAAGGTCATGGCCAGATTGTCTTGTTTGAGCGCTGTCACAATCTGATCTTGCTCGGAGAATACTTGTGTGACTAAGGCTTCGCTAATAGGGGCTGCGGGTAGCTCCAGATCGATTTTTTGGCTCATCGGTGGATAGCAAACGCCGCGATCTGCACAACCTTGAAAATTTGCCGATAAGGTCACAGTTTGCGCTGTGGCTTGAGTGCGCAGCACTGGTAGTTCGAAGCTTAGTTGATCGTAAAAAATTTCAACCAGGCCAAAGGCTTCGTCGTGTTTAGGTATACCTCTGGGAATTGAGTAATCACCTAAGCGACTGCCAGACGAGCCGCTTAATTCTAGGCCGATTTTTTCGCGATACAAATAATAGCCTGGGGCTATTTCCCAAGAAACCTTTAGCTTATCTGCTTCGTTAACGACTGCAAAAAACCGGAAAGCCTGTTCTGCCGGCAATAAGGCATCTTCAGTCGCTTTGGGTTTAAACAGGGAATCAATCGGTTCGGCAGCTTTGATAGTTGCCATCGGTAGGGTAAGGTCAAAGGTTTGTTTCTGCGGCGGATAGCAGACGCCCTTGTCTGCGCAGCCTTGGTATTGCACCAACAGTTGTATGGACGATGCACCCTTTGTGATTAGCGACAGTGGGATGCTCAGGTGCTTATGATAAACAACCATATCGCCGAAATTGTCATCATGTTTAGTTTCGCCCTCAGGAAAGACTGGCGTCACTGCTTGAATTTGTTCCGTTTTAGAGACGAACTTCATTTTGTCGCGGTAAAGATAATAGCCGTCGGCAATATCCCAAGTAATTTCTAGCCGATCAGCGCTAACGGCTTTAGCAGAAATTTTAAAGGCTAGGTCTGGAGGCAAAAGCTCGTCGTTACTCGCTGCAAAAGCCAAGTTACTAATCAGCAGTAAACAGATAAAAATCAAGTGTGTGAATGGCATGAATTAATCCAGTTCAGATATTCGGGTAAACCGTTTTCTATAGAGACGGCAATTATTTCAGGAAGCTCGTAAGGGTGGTGTTTTTTTATGCTGGTTTCAATGGCTTGATAATGATCTTTATGGGCCTTAATCAATAATAAATATTCTTGCGCTGAGGTCGATTGTCCTTGCCACCAGTAAATAGAACTAACGCCGGGTAAAATATTTACGCAAGCACTTAGTTGCTCGTTGACTAGTAAGTGAGCAAGCTGTTCGGCACTGTCTTTATCAGGGCAGGTGCAAAGAATTATTTGATAGGACGTCGACATTCTGGTTAATGACAAATGAAATAAGGATATTATCCTAGAAATTAAAGCGAATTGCCTTTATATTGTTGGTAACCGTAAACGAGTTCGGCTAAAACGCCAGAATTTAGTCTTTCCTTTTGTAATAAAGAGTTTGTCGATGAAAATTTTTCAAATCATATTCTTGGTCGTATTGATCATCCCTTTTGCAGAAATTTATCTACTGCTACAGGTAGGTAGTGTTATCGGTGCTTTTTCGACTATCTTTTTGGTTGTGTTTACAGCAGCATTAGGCGCGTGGTTGTTGCGTCAGCAAGGCTTTTCGACTTTTAGGCGCTTTCAGGAGAGTTTGGCGCAAGGTGTTATTCCTGCTTATGAAATGATTGAAGGGCCGATCATTTTATTGGGTGGTGCTTTATTATTAACACCGGGTTTTATTACCGATATTGTCGGCTTTGCATGTTTAGTGCCGAGTTTACGGAAAAAAATAGCGCAATATGTGCTTGAAAATCATCTGATTCAAGCCAGTAGTGTTTTTCAAGAAAAAGCCGCGAAAGCTAATGTGTTGGAAGGTGAGTTTCGTAAAGAAGAATAACAAAGGCAAAAGGCAAAAGCAGTGTGCTTTTGAGCCTTTCGCCTTTCGTCTTTAGTTTTCTTCAGAAGTATTATCGTTTGCTGAAGTGTCGCAGGTGTTTTTGTCCATGCCAGAATAAGCTGGGCACCAGCCTGAAAAACCAGTTCCAATCAGAACCATGCCTACCAATAATAGGGCTATGGAAGCTGTAAAAATCGAAATTGCAATTAATGCAGCACCAGCGTATAGACGGTATTTTTTTTCATTTTCGCCTATATTGTGCTCAAATTTAGTCATGCGTTTATAATCAAAACTCATCTTAATCCCCTTCTGTGTAGTCGTTATTATGGTAGCTGAACAATAATGAACTCGAACATTGCAAAGCTAAAGGCAATATACACAGCTCTAAAAAATGTGCAAGTGATATAACAATAATGGATGTAACGACAATAATTAATTCTTTAAATGATGCTCAAAGGCTAGCGGTGACTGCGCCTTCTCAAGCGATGCTGGTATTGGCAGGCGCGGGTAGTGGTAAAACTCGAGTGCTTGTCCATCGTATTGCTTGGCAGATTAAGGTAGAGGGTGTATCGCCGCATAGTATATTAGCGGTTACCTTTACTAATAAAGCCGCTAAGGAAATGCGCGGCAGAATAGAAAATTTGCTCAGTATTTCTGCACATAACCTATGGATAGGTACTTTTCATGGTATAGCCCATCGTCTACTAAGGCGACATGCACAGCAGGCGCGGTTGCCAGAAACGTTTCAGGTGATGGATTCCGGCGACCAATTAAGAGTCATTAAACGCTTGTTAAGTAATCTTAATTTTGATGATAAGCAATGGCCACCTAAGGAAATGCAGTGGTACATCAATGCGCAGAAAGATGAAGGTATTCGTGCTAGACATTGTGTTGAAACAGGCGATAGCCATGACCGCCAAAGATTAATCATCTATAAGGCCTATGAAGAACTTTGCGATCGTTCGGGCTTGGTCGATTTTGCCGAGCTGCTGTTGCGAGCTCATGAGTTATTGCGCGACAACGCTGATGTGCTTGAGTTTTATCAGAAACGCTTCACACAGGTGCATGTGGATGAGTTTCAAGATACCAATACCATACAATATGCTTGGTTACGCTTATTAACCGATGGTAAAGATAATCTGTTTGTAGTCGGTGATGATGATCAATCTATTTATGGCTGGCGTGGCGCTAAAATTGAAAATATCTATAGCTTTCAAAGACATTATCCAAATCATCAAATCATTAAATTAGAACAAAATTACCGCTCCACTGGGACTATCTTAAAGGCTTCTAATAAGGTCATTACCAATAATACGGGGCGAATGGGGAAAGAGCTTTGGACGGATGCGGGTGATGGCGATTTAATTTCTCTGTATGCAGCTTTTAATGAGCAGGATGAAGCTTATTTTGTTGTTGATCGTATTCGAGCCTGGGTTAACGAAGGTGGTATACGCAGTGATACGGCTATTTTATATCGCTCAAATGCTCAGTCTCGCCAATTTGAAGAAAAATTGATGGCTACAGGTACACCTTACATAGTTTATGGTGGCTTACGCTTTTTTGACCGTGCTGAAATTAAAAATGCTTTGGCTTATTTACGATTAATTGCCAACCGTCATGATGATGCTTCTTTTGAACGTGTCATTAACACACCGACTCGAGGAATTGGTGCTAAAGCTATTGATGAAATGCGTAATATCGCGCGTGACCAGAGTGTTTCCTTATGGTCAGCCGCCATCTTATTGATTAATCAACGAACCATGTCCGCACGAGCGACTAATGCACTGATAGTCTTTTTGGAGCTCATTAAGTCCTTGGAAAATGACATCGAAGAGCTTACCTTGGATGAAAAGGTTAAGCGTATTGTTGAAAAAAGCGGACTAATGGCTTTGTATCAAAATGAAAAAATGGATAAAGGTGATGAAAAAATAGAAAACTTAGAGGAGCTAGTTAATGCCGCTAAGCTATTTGAATTTGATAAAGATAACGAAGATAAGTTAGGCGAAGTCGATATGTTTCTGAGCTATGCGGCTTTGGAGGCTGGTGTTAGTCAATCTGAAGAATCTGAGGATTGTGTTCAGCTTATGACTTTGCATAGTGCTAAAGGGCTAGAGTTTAAGCAAGTTTTTCTTGTAGGTCTGGAAGAAGGATTATTCCCATCACAGCAGTCTGTAGATGATACAGGTCGCTTGGAAGAAGAGCGTCGCTTATGTTATGTCGGTATGACTAGAGCAATGCAGCAATTATATTTAACCTATGCGGAATCTAGGCGTTTATATGGCCGCGAAACTTATCCTAGACCGTCACGTTTTTTACGCGAGATACCTGCTGAATTATTACAAGAAGTGCGGATGCGTGCGACCATTAGCCGTCCAGTGAATGCCGTACAGGCAAAATCAGCTAAATTTCAGACGCAAGGTAGTTACAAGCTCGGGCAGCGCGTCAGTCATGCTAAGTTTGGTGAGGGAGTCGTTTTGCAAATAGAGGGTGAGGGCGCACAGGAACGTGTGCAAATTAATTTCAAATCGGCTGGTGTTAAATGGTTAATGCTTGCTTATGCGAAGTTGGATATTTTATAAAGCTATGTAACAAATTTGGTGATATGAAATTTGGAGCACTTTGATTAAGTTAAGTTTTCTTTGTGTTAGCTGTTTTACAAAGCAATATTTGAAGTTATTAATGGTACTGAATAGTTGGGTTTAGCTTTATGTATATTAAAAAAAAGGGGCGGTTAAGCCCCTATAAATGAACGCACCTCAAACTTGTCCAGCAGGTTTATTCTTGTCAATATTGGTTTTTATAGGTTTGACATCGCCTGTATCCTGCTTGGTAAAACTTTGCTTATTGGTAGATAGGTTATCAATATCTTCTGGTGGGCGTGGTTCATTGCCTGCCATCAAGTCATCAATCTGATCTTTGTTTATGGTTTCCCATTTCATTAGAGCATCTGCCATTTTATGAAGTATGCTGATGTTTTCTTGTAAAATGGTTTCAGCTCGTTGGTAGTTACAATCTATGACCGCACGTATTTCTTCATCAATATGCTCGGCAACGATTCCAGACACTTTGCTTCCTTGGGTTCCTGGGTGTCCCATAAATGACTGGCCGCCTTGTTCACCATAAACCAAGGGGCCGAGTTTTTCTGAAAAGCCCCAACGAGTCACCATGTTACGAGCTAGTTCCGTTGCCCGTTCAATATCGTTAGATGCACCTGTAGTTACACGATCGCCACCATAAATCATGAGTTCTGCAATTCTGCCACCAAACAAGCTGGCTATTTGACTTTCTAGTTTGCGCTTGCTGGCGCTATATTGATCTCTTTCAGGTAAGAACATAGTGATACCTAAAGCTCTTCCTCTAGGCATAATACTCACTTTATAAACAGGATCATGATCCGGAGATGATTCTCCCACTATACAATGACCTGCTTCATGATAAGCCGTTAATAATTTATCTTCTTCGGTCATCACCATAGTGCGTTTTTCAGCGCCCATGAGTATTTTATCTTTAGCTTTTTCAAGATCACTCATGCTGACTTGCACTTTGTTTGATCTCGCGGCAAATAATGCTGCTTCATTGATTACATTGGCTAATTCAGCACCTGAAAAGCCAGGAGTTCCTCTAGCAATATCTTTTAACTTAACATCATCAGCTGCAGGTACTTTTTTAATATGTACATTCAATATTTGTTCGCGGCCACGAACATCGGGTAAGCCAACATTGACCTCACGGTCAAAGCGACCTGGTCTAAGCAAGGCTTTATCTAAAACATCGGCACGGTTAGTTGCGGCAATTACAATAACGCCTTCGTTTCCAGTGAAACCATCCATTTCCACTAATAATTGATTCAAGGTTTGTTCACGTTCGTCATTACCACCGCCCATGCCTGCTCCGCCTCTTTGGCGACCGACAGCGTCTATTTCATCAATAAATATGATGCAAGGGGAGTGCTCTTTGGCTTGAGCAAACATGTCTCTTACTCTCGAAGCGCCAACACCGACAAACATTTCGACAAAATCAGATCCAGAAACCGTAAAGAATTTCACGCCCGCTTCTCCGGCAATAGCTCTTGCTATAAGTGTTTTTCCTGTGCCTGGAGGGCCAACCATTAAAATGCCCCGTGGTATTTTTCCACCTAGCTTTTGAAATTTTTGTGGATCTTTTAAGAAATCAACTAGTTCAGCGACATCTTCTTTTGCTTCTTCACAGCCAGCAACATCGGCAAAAGTGGCTGTTAATTTATCTTCTTCGAGTAGTTTAGCTTTGCTTTTTCCAAAAGCATTACCTCCCATGCCGCCACCTTGGTTTTTTCTCAAATAAACAACCCATACCGCGATTAAAAGTAGCATAGGGAACCATGAGATAAACATTTGCATGAATACCGATTGTTGTGCGGGTGGTTTTGTTCTTATTTGTACGCCTGCACCTAAAAGATCATCAATTAAATGAGGGTCATTAGGATTAAATGTTTCAAGGTTTTGACCATCCGAGGTACGTAGTTTGATAGCCGGTCCTGATATTTCTACTCGATCTACTAGTTTATTTTTAACCTTGTTAATAAAGTCAGAGTAGGCAATGGACTCATCTATGGCCGGCGTAGTGTTTATGCGGTTATAGATAAGAAATGCACCTACCAAGACCACACTCCAAAGTAGTGTGGTTTGTATGTATTTTTTCATGGTCCTACTCTCCAAGCCCTCTAGGGGTTAACTGTACTGTTGCGATTGCCTACAACTGCATTCAAAAAGGTATGTTCCGATTTTATCCTGTTATCAGCTTGAAATCTTACTCAAAAATCCTACTGATTTTGTAGGATTTTATAGTAGCTTTCTTTAATGGTTTTGTACATTATAAAAAATTCATTAATTGATCGCCGAAATTACGTTTAATTTTATTTAAGGCAATGACTTGAATTTGCCTGACTCGTTCGCGAGTTAAATCAAGCTCTAAGCCTATTTCTTGCAGTGTCATTTCTTTATCTACTTCAATGCCAAAATGACAGCATATTATTCTAGCTTCTCGTGGGTTAAGTATTTTTAGTGCTTTATCAATAATATTATCAAGATCAGATTTTGCTATCTCAATAAATGCAGGTGTGAATGTTTGTTGTTCTAGAAAATCAATTGGAGCAAATGAGGTTTCTCCATCTTCAATTGAACCTTCAAAGGACATCGCTGATTGAGACATTGATAAAACAGCGTGGATTTCATTGTTAGACAATTCTGTGTGTTCGGCTAGTTCTTTAGTGGTTGGTTCTCTACCAGTCCGATTTATGAATTGGTCTTTAGTGCGAAATACTTTATTAATTGTTCCAATTCTTCCGCAAGGAATTCTGACAGCCCTTTCACATCGAGATAGCGCTCTAGATATGGCTTGTCTAATCCAATACCCTGCATAAGTTGAAAACTGAAAGCCTAAGCGGTAATCATATCTATCAATAGACTTTAATAAGCCGGATTGACCTTCCTGAACGAGGTCATCAAAATCTAAAAAACTACCTTTATATTGATTAGCAATGAATAAAACTAATCTTGTATTAGCTGTAGCCAATTTTTTTCTTAAATTAAGCCAGTTATGTTCATAAAGGACGGCATTAGTGTAATGTTTATGCATTTCACTGGTGGAGAGGAATAAAAACTGCTCATCATAACTCGTGAGGCTGGCTAACCATTGGTTAGTGCTTATGGGTTTGTGATGATTTGATGCTTCCAGTCTTTTAATGAAAATGCTGTTCTTTTTTTTAGAATCTTGGACTATAGATTGACAATAAATTCCTCTGTATTTATAGCTATAAGCAAAGATATTGATAAGTTCTGTTAGGTCATGAAAAGAAAAGGGAAATAGTTGTAAAGTAAATGCCAGATTATTTTTATTAAACGTATCGGCGCTATCAGTTAAGTTGTTTTGACTTAGCTCATGAAACTGTTTCTTAATTGCGAGTAAAGTCGAAGATCGCGCATCTTCAAGTGGAACATCTTCTTCCAACTCATTGATAGTGTCAGTTTCAATATATTTGTTAATTAGCCATAGCGCTGTGGCAGGAAATTGAGAAAGTGCTTCAATTAGATTAGATTTGTCTATGCTTAAAAGGTGTGCTATTTCAAAATTATTATTATCTTTAGCTGTAGCTTCTTTAGTATGGTTATCCGCTTTTTTTGCGCTTTCAATGTCATTGTTAAGTGCCAACGCATAGAAATCTTGTTTTAATAACGGCTCATTGAAATAAGACATAACAAAAAACTCCCGAAAACATTATATATATTTAAGCTTCAAATCGTCAGTGTTAGCTTGATGCTATTATTGACGATTTGTTTATTCATCATTTCATAATAATGTAACAACTAAGTGGCTGCATGTCAAAATATAGTTTAACAAAACTTGTACAAATCTTTGTAAGTTGAATAAAAGGTATTTAAGTGGGAATTGGGATTGTATAAAGTTAAAGGTTTTTAGGTGGAGGGTTATTCCATTTTAGTTTTGGCAGTAGTTTTAACCTTCAACTCCTAATAGGCGTTGAAGGTTGGTTACTTAATCTCGAAAATTATCATACTGTAAGGGCATTTCAAGCTTTTCATTTCTGAGCATTTGAATAACTTCTTGAAGATCATCGCGGTTTTTACCGGTCACACGTACTTTGTCGCCTTGAATGGCGGCTTGGACTTTTAATTTTTTGTCTTTAATGAGTTTAACAATTTTTTTTGCGAACAATGAGTCTAGTCCTTGTTTAAGTGTGATTTCTTGGCGCATCATTTTACCGCTACCTTTTGCATCGCCAACTTCCATGCAGCCGACATCAATGCCGCGTCGACTCAATTTAGAGCAGACTACACTGAACATTTGTTGTAACTGAAAAGTAGATTCAGAAATCATGATCAATTTTTCGTCAGTGAGTTCAACTGTTGAGTTTGTGCCTTTAAAGTCAAAGCGTGTCGTTACTTCTTTATTCGCTTGGTCGATTGCATTTTTTACTTCGTGGGTATCAAATTCAGAAATAATATCAAAAGAAGGCATAGTATTTAATCTCAGGTCTGTTTTATGTTAATAGATGCGGGATTCTACTTCGAGGTACTTAACGAGTAATTATATGATTGCTTGTGAGTAACTTAAGCGAAATATTGCATGATGTTTTTTATTTAGATTATTTGTTGAAGGTCGCTAATTTGTTTTAAGGTTGATTTATTATTTTATGTGCTCAAGGCTAGTTGTAGATGTTTGTGTTTTTTAGGGGTTCTATGTGGTTTTTATGGGGGCGAATATAGCTACTGTAAAAGTTACAGCATAAATTGTCGATTTTTATTGCGAGCCATTGCTTATTGTTTGGCATAAAAAAACCCGCTAAGTCAAATGACTTGCGGGTTTAATATGCAGCTTTGATACATTTTTGGAGGCTGCGGGCGGAATCGAACCGCCGTAGATGGCTTTGCAGGCCACTGCATAACCATTTTGCTACGCAGCCATAAAATGTGAAATAAAAAAGCCGCGAAATAACGCGGCTTTTTATTAAATATTGGAGCGGGAAACGAGATTCGAACTCGCGACCCCAACCTTGGCAAGGTTGTGCTCTACCACTGAGCTATTCCCGCATTGAATTTATCAGGGTATTATAGGTATATTTTGAAGTCTGTCAAACTTTATTTATTGGATATCAATTGCTAATGCCCAAGCTTCAGTGCCTTTACAATCACCATCCTCTACTTTCACCTTAGCATAAGCATTTTGTTTACCAAAAGCGTCGGCAAAGTCTAAGACAGATACTTGAGTACCTTGAGGCATGTGTTGGCATACGCCGCTTCTGTCTGCTTCTTCGGTATCGTCATATGAGGCTATGGCGCCAGGTGTTGAAACTAAACGAACTGTTGCCGAAGGGTCATAAGCATTGGCGCTCTTTAGTGAGTAGCGTTGGCCTACCGAGAGATTTATAATTTTGGGGCCAGAAAGGCTTGGTTTTGAACCATTACCACCTGATGACATCATCAAAACAAGTAGAGCAGCTACGCCAGCAATAGCACCAAAAAATACTTTTGGATTTGTTTCTTTTAAACTTAGAAACGAAGAAAACAGATTGCCGGCAGTACTTTTAAGTTGGTCGACAGCGGATTCGTTATTGGTTTCTGATGGTTGTGGTTGGATAGTTTCTTCTGGTTTTACGTTTTCTTCATTACTCATTTGTCATCCTCACGATAATGTAATTTTATTTATTATTTTAATGAATGATTGCTTTAACGAACAGGCAAGTTTTATCAGGTATCAAGTAGATGCCTTTGAATCACTAATTCGTAATTTCATTATACTTAAACGAAGTGTTTATTAATAAGCATATACCGAGGCACTAAACATACCACGAACGAAAAACTTTTCAAGTTCTTTATAAATACACAGGTCCAGTAAATGTGAATAGGTTGTTATTTATTAGTCGCTGAAATAGCAAGCCCAGTCGATATTAATGGGGTTGTGGGGTTGGTACGGGCGCAGAGGCCGATTCTTGGGCAGCAGGGTGTTGATTAGTTAACTCAAGCTTTGCGCGACGATTTCCTTCACCATAGAGCGTGAAAGTAATCATAACTAAAACGGTGGTTATTATAAGAATTAAAAATCTCTCGGGTTTTTTCATAAAGAATAATGGCCATTGTGGCTTATACATACCCGTAATGAAGAAAAGAGCTGTCCATATTGCTAAGTCGAACGCGTAGTTTACCATTTAAAGTTACCTGTTAAATTTCATTTAAGATGCGTTACATTATTATTCAGGTAAGTAGTTATTTGCAACATACAACTTAATTGAAAAAATATTATCATTATTGGGTAGTTTGTCGTAGCAGGTTTTATAACGAACAAAAGTTGATTTTTAGTAATAGTGTTTTCAAATAACATAAAAGTCTTTATAATGCGCGGTTCAATGGGGCATATCGCTCCTCCTTGCTTTACCTTCTTTTTAAGACAGAGAAGGGAGGCTTAACCGAAAGGAAAAATAATGCGACATTATGAAATTGTCTTTTTAGTCCATCCTGATCAAAGCGCCCAAGTTTCGGCGATGATTGAACGATATAAATCAACTATCGAAGCAGCATCTGGTACGTTACATCGCTTAGAAGATTGGGGTCGTAGACATTTGGCTTACCCTATTAAAAAAGTTCATAAAGCTCATTATGTGCTAATGAATGTTGAATGTGATCAAGCGACATTAGAAGAGCTTGAAAGCGGCTTTCGTTTTAATGATGCTATTTTGCGTAGTATGACTTTATTGCAAAAAGTAGCTATAACTGGACCATCCATTATTGCTACTTCAACTGCAGAAGAAAATAAAGCTGCTGAATCCAGAGCCAAAGACGCCGCAGCTAGAGAAGCGGTTGTAGTGTCAGCAACAAGTGATGTTGATGACGAAGTTGATTTGGATGATGTTGATTTTGACGCTGACGAAATCATCACTGATTAACACTATAACTTATTGGATTTAAGGAAATTATTATGGCCCGTAACATCAGACGCAAAAAATTCTGCCGATTTAGCGCAGAAGGCGGAACAGAGATCGATTACAAAGATTTAGATTTATTAAGTGATTACATCACTGAAACTGGAAAAATTGTTCCTAGTCGTATTACAGGAACTAGCGCTAAGTATCAAAGGCAGCTTTGTGTTGCTATTAAACGCGCACGTTTTATTGCTTTGTTGCCGTTCTGCGACGCACATAAATAGAGGCTGAGAGGGGGGATGAATTTTTTAGCGAATTATATTATGCGAGGTAGAATACAAGCCATGATAGTGGCTTCTACACTTGCCTTATTGTCGCTAATGATGCCTCCAGTCAGTGTTGTAAGTTCAGCAACGATTGCTTTAGTCACATTAAGACGCGGTGGATATGAGGGCCTGACTATTTTAGGCTGTTCTAGTGTAGCTGTTGGCTTATTAGGCTTTTTGATACTAGGTAATTTTCAGTTCGCATTGCTTTATGTAATGGTGTTGTGGTTGCCAGCTTGGTTAATTTCAATTGTGTTAAGGGAAGGGCGACATTTATCTCTAGCAGTTGAAATTGCGGTATTAATCGGTGTGATAGGTGTTTTTGGCTTTTATCTTTATGTGTCAGATCCTGTCGAGATGTGGAAAGCAGTGCTTACACAAATGATTCCAGCTGACGCCCCTGTTGTGGATATTCAACGAACTATCGATACTCTTGCGCATTATATGCCTGGAATTATCGCTGCAGGCTCAGTATTTGGCTTGCTGTTTGGTTTGTTTTTAGGGCGTTGGTGGCAGTCAAATCTTTATAATCCTGGTGGTTTCAGGTTAGAGTTCTTGTCTTTAGATGCAAAGCCGAGGTTATGTATAGCTAGTTTAGCTATCGTTGCAACTGCCTGTATTAGTACTGGAACTATTGCTGAGATTGCATGGAATATTAGTATTTTGCTTTTTGTGTTATACACAGTAATTGGAACGGCTATATTACATTCCGTTTTTTTAACTAAAAAACTAGCTCGTTATATGGTAGCAATGCTATATATCACCTTGTTTTTGATACCACATGCTATGCTGTTGGTTATGCTTATTGGCTTAAGTGATCCGTGGCTGAATTTACGAAAAAAAAAATCGAATCAACACACGCCTGATGGCGTATAAATAATCGGTTAAAACCGAAAGATGAGGATTAAAAGATGGAAGTTATTCTTCTTGAAAAGATAGCAAACCTAGGTAACCTAGGTGACCGTGTCACGATTAAATCAGGATACGGAAGAAACTATCTCGTTCCACAAGGTAAGGCAGTTGCTGCAACAGCTAAGAAAATCGTTGAGTTTGAAGCTCGTCGTGCAGAGCTTGAAAAAGCTGCCGCTGAAAAGTTGAGTGTTGCTCAGAAGCTGGGTAATGAGCTAAGTAAACTTGACGTTGTAATTACTCATAAAGCTGGTGATGAAGGCAGATTGTTTGGTTCAGTCGGTACGTTAAATATTGCTGAAGCGATTACTGCGGCTGGTATTGCTGTGGAAAAACATCAAATTCGTTTGCCGCATGGAACTATACGTCATATTGGCGAATATTCCATCGACATTAATTTGCATTCTGATGTAATCGTTACGTTATCAATAAAAGTTGCTGCTGAAGCATAATTTATTAAGGTCAAGGGATTAAGGTGAGAGGTGAAAACATTAGTTTTTCAACCTTTTGCCTTGAACTTTGAGTCATGCGTTATTTCTATTCCAGCCTATTTTATTTAGTTATACCTTTTATACTATTGCGGTTACTCTGGCGCAGTATAAAAGCCCCCGCTTATCGCCATAGATGGCGCGAACGTTTTGCCTTATACAATAAAAGTTATCCACAAAATGTTATTTGGTTTCATGCCGTTTCCTTAGGTGAGGCAGAAGCTGTATTCCCCTTAGTCAGACAAATTCAAAAGCAACATCAAAATGTAGAGATATTAATTACTACAACAACACCGACTGGATCAGCTAGAGTTAATGCGGTAATGCAGGAAACTGTTACTCATGTGTATTTGCCTTACGATATTCCAGATGCAATTAACCGATTTATGCGCTGTTTTAAGCCGAGATTGGCGGTCATTATGGAGACGGAGATCTGGCCAAATCTTTTCTTAGCCTGTGGAAAAAGAAGAATACCCTTATATATCATAAATGCTAGATTATCTGAAAAATCATCACTAGGTTTTCAAAAAATCCCTTCGCTGGTACGACCTACTTTAGCGCAAGTGACTCTTGTGGCGACACAAACTGAAGATGATGCTACACGATTTATAAGCATTGGTGCAGACAGTTCAAAAGTTAAAACATTAGGCAATATAAAGTTTGATATTAAAGTTCCTCAGGAAACTATAGAGCAGGGCATACAACTAAAAATTGATTTATTTGGTGGACGTTTTGTATGGCTTATAGCTAGTACTCATAAAGATGAGGAATCGATATTTCTCGATCTTTATCAAGAGATAAAAAAGAAAATTCCTGAATTATTACTGGTCATCGCTCCTAGGCATCCTGAGCGATTTTCTGAAGTCAAAAAACAATGCGAACAACAGCAATTGGCTGTGGTTTTACGCACGTCTAAAGAAAATGTACGTTCAGATACGGATGTTTATTTAGCTGATACTTTAGGCGAATTGAAAATGCTTTATGCAAGTGCTGATGTGGCATTTGTGGGAGGTAGTATGGTGCCTAGTGGAGGACATAATATATTGGAGGCTGTTGCTGTTGGTGTTCCGGTTATGTTTGGTCCATATATGTCCAATTTCAAAGAGATTGCTCGTAAAGTATTAGTGGCTAATGCCGCGATACAGTGCAAAGATGAAGCAGCCTTAATTCTTAACTTATTGATTTTATATGATCAGCCTTCATATAGAGCAACGCTAGTCGAAAAGGCGAAAGCCTTCATGATTCAAAATCAAGGAGCGACTGATAAAATATGTAAGACTTTAGATCTTGTAATGGTAGAATAACAACCATAGTTAATATGTTAGATTTTTTTATATTTTACTACTGTATTTGTCAATTAGTGCGGGATGCCCCACTGCTTGATATATAGCTAATGAATTAAACTCGTCGAATTACATCAATAAATTTTTTTCGTTTTTAAGTGGTTTAAATGAAATTAACCCTAGTTATTTGTACCTATAATAGATCTCAATTACTATTGAAAGCACTGGCATCAATCAATAATGCAGATATGCCAGCGCACGTAGATTTTAAAATATTAATTATTGTTAATGCTTGTGCGGATGATACTGTTGACCAATTACAAGCCTATCAGAATCGATCGACCACCACACATTTATTACCCATTCAGTTTATAGAAGAGCTTAATGCTGGAAAATCATACGCACTTAATAACGCATTGTCACAAATTGATGATGGATGGATAGGTTTTATAGATGATGATCACAGAGTTGATGAGCAATATATAAATTCAGTAATTACGGCAATTAATTGCTATCCAGATGCACGTTTGTTTTGTGGAAAGATTATTCCTGACTGGACTGGGGAGGAGCCGGATTGGGTTCATGATGATTGCAATTATAAAATTACTCCCTTTCCTATACCTAATTTTAATTTGGGAGATAAAGTGTTAAGCACATTGGAAGAGTTATTTATTCCTGGCGGTGGAAATCTAATTGTTAATAAAAAAGTGTTTGATATTATTGGTAATTTTTCAGAAGTTTTGGGGCCCGTTCGTCATAATTTGATGGGAAGTGAAGATAGTGATTTTGTATTAAGAGCTATAAAAGCCAAGCAAGAACTAGTCTATATTCCGATGATTGTCCAATATCATTATGTTGAATTAAATCATCTAAAGTTGGGCTACCTTATGTTGAAAAGCTTTCAAAGAAACCGATCAATTACCTTAGCTCACTTTCCAGAAAAAACTAAAATTCCAAAATATTTATGGGCTAAATTGGGTCAATATATTACTGGGATCATATTTACTTATAAAGTTAAAGCTATAAGGTTTTACTTGACTAAGTCCGCAGGAATTGTTGGTCAAATAATTGGTCATATTCAATCATTACATTAATAATAAATCAAGGCCATGCGCGATTACGTTGTACTCATATTTTTACTTGCTTGCATTATCGCGGCCTTAAAAAAGCCTTGGTGGGGAGTATTGTCACTAGCTGTTTTTAGTTATTTAAATCCTCATGCTTATGCATGGGGATTTGTTAGGTCACTCCCCGTATATTATGTGCTGTTCTTAGTCGTAGCGTTTCGGACATTCACCTGCAAAGATAAACAATCACTGCCTAAAGACTGGCGTATCCCAGTTTTTGTGATGCTTTGGATTGGTTTTGCTATCACGTCAACACAAGCGTATTTTCCATATATTGCATGGCAGAAGTTTTGGTTCGTCACAAAAATATATTTGCCTTTTTATTTCACCTTAGTGTTGATTAATACTAGGGAAAAGCTTTATTACTTGATTGTTACTATAGGTGCATCAATAGGTATTGTGGCTGTCAAAGGGGGACTATTCGCTATCTTGCATGGCTTCTCATCTCGAGTTTATGGTCCTCCCAATACTCAGTTTGAAGAAAATAATGCCTTTGCTGTCGCTATGTTGATCTCAGTGCCACTTTTATTGCTTTGGCAGAAAGAAACATTAAATCCTTGGATTAAAAAGGGGGTACCGTTTACTATCCCAATTATTTTTGCGGCATCATTGAGTTCATGGTCTCGTGGCGCATTACTAACTATGGGGGTGCTAACGCTTATGCTCATATTTCATAGTAAACGTAAATATCTTATTATTCCTTTAGTGCTTTTAGGTGCTGTTTTTGCAAAAGACTATCTGCCGAAAGAGTGGTTTGGAAGAATGAATACTATCGAGACCTATGAGCAAGACAGCTCAGCGATGGGACGAATTACTGCTTGGACAGATGGCTGGAATCATACGCTAGAGCATCCTTTTACTGGAGCCGGTTTTGAGGGTTGGCTATATGTGACTCAACGTGATTGGCATAGCTCTTATGTGGAAATGTTTTCTGAGCATGGCTTCATAGCTTTTGGGTTATGGCTTTCATTAATTTTAGGTACACTTATGAGCCTTACTAGCATACCCAAAAAAACTCTTAATGTTTCTGGTATGGAGTGGGTAAGTAATTATTGTTTTATGTTAAGAGCTTCTTTGATTTGTTATATGGTGGGAACCGCTTTTTTGGGGCTTTCCTACTGGGATTTACTGTACCATTTAATTTTTATTTCTGTTTTACTTAAGAAAGTTGTAATGGATGAATTAGCAGTTATACAAGCTGATAAGATTAAACCTCGTTGGGCGATGAGATAGTCGAGATAAGGCGTAAGATTATTGTTTAATAACCTAGTTGTTCGCTAATTACAGTAACTGTAGACAAGATGCTGTTAATTTTTTCTTGATTGTTACCATCCTTCCATTTATCAATGCGAATTTCAGAAAAGGTATTATAAGGATTATCTAAAACAGTAGAGCAATGTTCTTTCATAGCTTGATCAAAAGGCACATTGCAAGCTTGAAAGAGCTTCTCAAACTCTAGAGCAGGATGAGTTATTAGTAATTCATAAGCTATTTCATGCCATTGATGCTGAGGAATTAATGTTTTAGCGGCTAAGATAGCCTCATTCATTGTTCGATATTGAAATGCACAAACCTGCTCAATCGAAGCCTGAGTTAATTGTTTCCAACCTTCCGCTAAAAAGAAACACCATTGCTGATATTTACCGTGATCAATTTGTATGGTTTCTGTTAAATTCTTAGACCATGTTGCAAATTCACTAGATTTCCCCCAGCCATGTATTAACGAATCAATATTATCGCCAGCATTTCGTTTAATAAAAATGAAATGAGCGTCGGGAAATAATCGGTATAAATATGGTATAGAAAGACCATTCTGATTGTTTTTATCAATGACCCGCGTTTGACCGGTCTGGGTATAAAAATACTGTGAGACCTTAGATCTATCTCTTGGGCAGGCAAATGTTGGCTCGATGGCGTGACTATTCCATAAACGCTCAGTTAGTGGGTGTAATTGCGCCCAAAAATCATGGGTTTCTTTGTGTAGGCTGCCTAAATGTGTTGATTGTGAAAATGTTTTATAGATTAATGTAGTGCCGGCTCGACTGCAGCCGACCACAAAAATAGGTTTTATTAACTTAACTGGCTTAATAAGGTAATGTAAGGTTCTATAGTTTATCAACGCTTTTTTGGTGTAAAACCTCAGGGTTTTAATGATCTTTTCTTTTAATTCATTCATAAAGCCAGTTTTCCCAAAGTATTCAATGCATTGATAAATTTGATTGGGTTTATTTTACGCGTAATCCTGCGACAGCCCCGGCTTCAGGGCTTAGTATCCAAATGTCTTTTCCCCCTGGGCCTGCGGCTAAGACCATACCTTCAGAACAGCCAAAGCGCATTTTTCTAGGTGCAAGATTAGCAATTACTAAGGTTAATTTGCCTTCTAAGTCTTCAGGTGCATATGCGGATTTAATACCTGCTAATATGTTGCGGGTTTCATCGCCAATATCCACGGTCAACTGTAATAGTTTGTCCGAACCTTCGATATGTTCAGCTTTGATAATTTTAGCGATACGTAAATCCAATTTGGCAAAATCATCAAACTCGATAGTATCTGCGATAGGTTCAAATACTAGGGTCTTTAAAGGTGCAACTGTTTTTTCAAGATTTTCTTTAGATGCCTCAACAATGGCTGCAATTTTGTCTGCTTCGACACGGGTCATTAAAGGTTTGAAGTCATTAATGCTATGGTTTAGCAAAGGTTTTATAGCGACGGGCCACGATTGAGTAGGAATGTTTAAAAACTGCTCAGCTTGCTGCGCTAAGACAGGAATGACAGGTTTTAAAAAAGTAGCCAATAAGCCAAACAAATTAAGTCCCATAGAGCAAACTTCGTGTAATTCAGCTTCATTACCTTCTTGCTTGGCAATCAACCAAGGCTTTTTTTCATCAATATATTGATTCGCTTTATCAGCTAGCGCCATAATTTCGCGCATGGCTTTACCAAACTCTCGAGTTTCATAAAAGGTTGCAATTTGTTCATTAGCGTCAATAAACTCTTGAAATAATAAGGGCTCTGAACAGCGCTCAGATAAGCGATTATCAAAGCGTTTAGCGATAAATCCACTGCAACGACTAGCGATATTGACGACTTTTCCAACTAAATCAGAATTAACACGTTGACTAAAATCATCAAAATTAAGGTCTATGTCATCAACTCCAGCGCTAAGTTTAGCGGCAAAGTAATAACGTAAATATTCGGGATTGAGATGATCTAGATAAGTTCTTGCGGTAATAAAGGTTCCGCGAGATTTAGACATTTTTTCACCATTGACGGTTAAAAATCCGTGAGCGTAAATTGCACTCGGCGTTCTAAAGTCAGCGCCACTTAGCATTGCTGGCCAGAATAAGGCATGGAAATAGATAATATCTTTACCGATAAAATGATATAACTCTGCGGTGCTGTCTTTAGCCCAAAACTCATCAAAATCTAAACCTTGTTTGTCACATAGATTTTTAAAGCTGGCCATATAGCCAATAGGTGCATCCAACCAAACATAAAAATATTTTCCAGGGGCGTCAGGAATTTCAAAGCCAAAGTAAGGTGCGTCGCGAGAAATATCCCATTGCTGTAAGCCGCCTTCTAACCATTCAGCTAATTTATTGCGTACTTCAGACTGTAAGTGACCCGCTTTAGTCCAAGCATTAAGCATTTCGGTAAAGTTAGCTAAATCGAAAAAATAATGAACCGAGTCTTTTGAAATAGGCTTGGCCCCTGAAATAGCAGATACAGCATTTTTCAGTTCGCTAGGTGAGTAAGTGGTACCACAGGTTTCACAACCATCGCCATATTGATCGATTGCACCACATTTCGGGCAATCACCTTTGATAAAGCGGTCAGACAAAAACATATTCTTAACGGGATCGAATGCTTGGGTAATCGTTCGTGAACTAATGTGCCCAGCATCCCGTAATCGCTTATAGATCAGCGATGAATAGTTGCGGTTTTCTTCGGAATGGGTGCTGTGATAATTATCAAAAGCCACACCAAATTCAGTAAAATCAGCTAAATGCTCTTTGCCAACTTGCGCGATCAGTTGTTCTGGAGTAATACCTTCTCGATCAGCTTTAAGCATAATCGGTGTGCCGTGGGTGTCATCTGCGCAAACGAAATAACAGCTATTGCCACGTTGTTTTTGGAAGCGAACCCAGATATCGGTTTGAATATATTCAACTAAATGGCCTAAATGTATAGGGCCGTTTGCGTAAGGTAAAGCGCTAGTAACAAGAATTTTTCTATCTGACATGGCGTAAAGGTAAGGAATGCAAAAATAAATAATTGGCAGATTATCTCATAAAACAGGCTGTGCTAACGTATAGTGCATCGTTAACCGATGAGTTTTATTAAAAAGGCTGTAGAATACCCTACTAATAAAGTTTGGTTTTATCGCCGAATTTACTGGAATTACTTAACTCAAAATAATTATGGCGCACATAGAAAAGACGGATGTAGAGCATTTATTAACTACCTTTATTGATCCTAATCATGGAGTTGATCTGGTTACGGCAAAAGAGGTTAAAGAAATCACGTTTGATGGCAACAATGTCTCCGTTAAATTAGAATTGGGTTATCCTGCGATAAGCATTATTGAGGCTTTAAAAACGGATGTTGAGCAACTCTTAAAAACATTGGCTGGAGTCGGTTCGGTAACGGTTGAGGTTACGGTAAAAATCATTTCTCATGCTGTACAACAAGGTTTAAAGCCACAGCCTAATATCAAAAATATTATTGCCGTAGCTTCCGGAAAAGGCGGCGTTGGTAAATCAACAACTGCCGTTAATATAGCCTTGGCTTTATCAGCAGAAGGCGCAAAAGTCGGTATTATGGATGCTGATATTTATGGCCCAAGTATTCCGACTATGTTGGGCCTATCTGGTCGTCCTGATAGTGTAGATAATAAAACTTTAATGCCTAAAATAGCTTTTGACATACAAACTATGTCTATAGGTTATTTAGTTGATGCTGATCAAGCTATGATTTGGCGAGGCCCTATAGCCACTAATACCTTGCAACAATTGCTCAGAGATACTAATTGGCACGATATTGATTATCTGATTATTGATTTGCCACCTGGTACCGGGGACATACAGTTAACCTTGGCGCAACAGATTCCGGTGAGTGGTGCGATTATAGTCACCACACCACAAGATATTGCTTTGCTTGATGCACAGCGTGGCTTAGGTATGTTTGCTAAAGTAAATGTACCTGTGTTGGGCGTTGTTGAAAATATGAGTTTACATATTTGTAGCGCTTGCGGTCATGAAGAAGCCATTTTTGGAACGGGGGGTGGTATGGCTATGTCAGAGAAAAATAAGGTAGATTTTTTAGGTTCACTACCTTTGGATATTGCTATCCGTTTAAGTTCTGACTCTGGAATACCTACAGTCGTTGCAGACCCTAATGGTCGTCCTGCGCAGTTGTATAAAGATATCGCTCGTAAAACAGCCGCTAGATTAGCTTTAAAAACCAAAGATTTTAGTACACGATTTCCTACTATCGTAGTGCAAGATACTTAAACGAATAGATACAGGCGGTCATTACTAATTCAACTTTAGTGTTTCGCCTTGTACCTGATTGACGTCTATGTGAAAATTGGACGTTTTAACATACTGGATAGATAGCATTAATGAGCATAAAGTCAGATAAATGGATACGTCGCATGGCGGAACAACATGGCATGATAACGCCGTTTGAAAGTGGTCAAGTCAGAGATTCTGAGCAAGGTCGAGTCATTTCATATGGGACTTCCAGTTATGGCTACGATGTTCGTTGCTCTGATGAATTTAAGATTTTTACCAACATTAACTCTGCGATTGTTGATCCTAAGAACTTTGATTCTAATAGCTTTGTTGATGTTAAATCTGATGTTTGCATCATTCCACCGAATTCTTTTGCTTTAGCACGAACGGTTGAGTTTTTTAAAATTCCGCGAGATGTACTGACTATTTGTTTAGGAAAGTCTACTTATGCAAGATGTGGCATTATCGTCAATGTGACGCCTTTAGAGCCTGAATGGGAAGGTCATGTCACTTTAGAATTCTCTAATACCACCACTTTACCAGCAAAGATTTATGCAAATGAAGGTGTTGCACAAATGCTCTTTTTTGGAGGTGATGAAGTCTGTGAAACCTCTTATAAAGATCGGGGTGGTAAGTATCAAGGACAAACCGGTGTCACTTTACCTAAAGCGTAAGTCATTCGTTAGGTCTATAAAATTCAATCTTAAAGAAACGCCTCATTATGGGGCGTTTTTATTGTCCGTAGCTATATAATCATGAGCCCTTTTCAGGTGTAGTCTATTTCCATAATAGATGGCCTGTAATTTGCTTGTATAAAATTAAAGCTCACATTTAAAACGATTGATGAAAGAAACTATGTATAAACGCATACTGGATAATCTAAATAGCGCTATTTTATTATTTGATCGCAACTTAATACTGACTTATATCAATACCTCAGGAGAAATTCTGCTGGCAGATAGTGCCCATCATTTGATAGGCCATAGTGCGGATGAGTTATTCAAATTTTCCGACACGGCTTTGTTAGTAAATTTGAAGCAGTCTTTATCCATGGCAGAGCCCTTAGTAGATCGGGCGCTTACGGTGACAAGAGCGGCTCAAAATGCAACGATTAATTTTAGCGCAACTCCCTTAGTAATTAACGAGCAAGTTAATGAAATATTACTAGAGCTACAACAAGTCGATAATCATTTACGTATATCTAAGGAAGAGCAATTATTAACTCAGCAAAATACGGCGCGTTTATTAGTGAGGGGGCTGGCTCATGAAATTAAAAATCCTCTTGGTGGCTTACGTGGCGCAGCACAGTTACTAGATTTAGAACTAGAAGATCCCGAGCTTAAAGAATATACACAAATTATTATTGCTGAATCAGATCGATTACAAGCTTTGATGGATAAAATGTTAGGCCCTAATAAATTACCCAATAAAAAGACTATTAATATTCATGAGGTATTAGAGCGCGTTAGACAATTGGTACATGCAGAATCTAGCAGTACTTTGACTATAATCAATGATTATGATCCTAGTATTCCTGATATTTATGCAGATAAGGATCAGCTCATTCAAGCGATTTTAAATATTGCTAGAAATGCCATGCAGGCTATGGATGGTAAAGGTGAGCTTATATTTAAAACACGTATCCATAGACACATGAATGTGGGTCGCAAGCGTTATAAGTTGGCTGTAAAGTGCGATATCATCGATAACGGCCCGGGTATTGATGCGAGCATGATGAATCAGATCTTTTATCCCATGATTACTGGGCGAGCTGACGGTACAGGCTTAGGCTTATCGATTGCACAATCGCTTATTAATCAACATAACGGCTTAATTGAATGTAATAGCGAGCCAGGTAATACTGTATTTTCAATTTTTTTACCAATGGAGGCTCGCAATGATTAAATCCGAAACAGTTTGGATAGTTGATGATGATAAGTCTATACGTTGGGTCGTTGAAAAGGCATTACAAAAAGCAGGTATTATCACGCGTAGTTTTTCCTGTGGCAAAGAGTTAATTGTTGCGTTGAAAGATGATCTGCCAGATGCCTTGATTACTGATATTCGTATGCCAGGTATGGACGGCTTGGAGCTATTAAGCAAGATACAGATAAGTCATCCAACTTTGCCTGTTATTGTGATGACTGCACATTCGGATTTAGAAAGCGCCGTTTCGGCTTTTCATGGCGGTGCCTTTGAATATTTACCTAAGCCCTTTGATATCAAAGAAGTAGTTAATCTAGCCCAGCGTGCTTGTACACACGGCCGACAGCAGCAAGAAGATAGCCAAAATACGACAGCCGCTAATGTCGAACCAACGCCTGAAATTATTGGTGAAGCCCCAGCCATGCAGGAGGTCTTTCGTGCAATAGGTCGACTGGCGCGTTCGCATATTACGGTACTCATTAATGGAGAGTCAGGTGCAGGTAAAGAGTTAGTTGCCAAGGCCTTACATCGACATAGCCCTAGAACTCAAAAGCCTTTTATTGCTTTAAATATGGCGGCTATTCCTAAAGATCTCATGGAATCAGAGCTGTTTGGGCATGAAAGAGGTGCTTTTACAGGTGCGCAATTGCGAAGAGCGGGGCGATTCGAGCAAGCTAATGGTGGCACTTTGTTCCTTGATGAAATAGGTGATATGCCAACAGAATTACAAACCCGGTTATTAAGAGTATTAGCTGATGGTGAGTTTTATCCAGTCGGTGCTCATCAAGCGGTCAAAGTTGATGTGCGTATTATTGCCGCAACTCATCAAGATTTAGAAACTTTAGTCGAGCAAGGTCGGTTTCGGGAAGATTTATTTCATCGTTTAAATGTCATTCGCATACACCTTCCGGCTTTACGTGAACGTAAACAGGATATTCCTTTGTTATTACGTCATTTTCTAAATCAAGCGGCTGCTGAACTCGGTGTAGAAATAAAAGTTCTACGGCCAGAAGCTGAAGCTTTTTTAAGTACCTTAGAATGGCCTGGTAACGTTAGACAATTAGAGAATAGTTGTCGCTGGATAACCGTAATGGCCTCAGGGCGAGAGGTTTTTTTACATGATTTACCCCCTGAGTTGCTTAATATTTCGATAGAGCAGGTTATTGCCGCAACGGATTGGGAGTCGTTGTTTAGAAAGCACATAGACAGACAATTATTAAACACACAAGATAATAGTGCGCTAAAGATAGAGATTGCAAAGCAGGCTATTAATACGGTTGAAACGATTTTAATTAAAGCCGCTTTAGATTTTACTCGGGGCAAGCGCCATGAAGCTGCTATTTTATTAGGTTATGGCCGAAATACTCTCACTCGTAAAATTAATGAGTTAGAGATAGAAGATTAATCTTCATTATTCAATAGACAGTGTTCTTATAGCACTGAAGCTCACAGGCCTCTCAGCGGCTCATTAACTAGTTCGATTTCATGAAATAGGCCATAGTTTATCGCCTTGATTATTTTTCGCTAGCTCAGCTCCTCATACATTATTCAAACAATTGCACTACAAGTGAGCATATTAGAAGATTGCGCACCAAGTGTGTGCAATCCGATAGATTGCATCAATAAGACTATTAAGTATGGGAATGTCAGATATGGCTCGATGGATGACAGATGTTTCCTGTGTTGAGTGAGTATTTGTCAACAAGAAATGGCTGTAGCTCATGATTCTGTGTTTCTTTTATAATTAATACAGTGAGTAGAGGCCTTGATATACAACACTTGGCACAGTCTCTGCTTTAATCATTATGAATCGTTACTTTTAATAATGAGAGAGGAAGAGATGAAACTGATAACCGCTATAATCAAACCGTTTAAGCTGGACGATGTCCGTGAAGCACTTTCAGACTTAGGTGTTTCAGGCGTCACTGTTACTGAAGTCAAAGGTTTTGGTCGCCAAAAGGGGCATACTGAACTCTATCGTGGAGCAGAGTATGTTGTTGATTTTTTACCTAAAGCAAAAGTTGAAGTGGCTGTGGCTGATCAATTAGTCAGCCAGGCCGTAGAAGCGATAACACGTGTGGCTAATACAGGGAAAATTGGTGATGGTAAGATCTTTGTAACCAATTTAGAGCAAGTTGTTAGAATTCGTACCGGTGAAACCGGCGATGAAGCACTTTAATAGATAAGGGGGATTTATGAACTATATTTTAAAAATTTTTACTCTGATTGCTTTGTCGAGTTTTGCAGGACTTACTTTTGCGAATGATACGGTTGCTGTTGTTGCACCTGTTGCACAAAAAGGCGATACCGCATGGATGATTATGGCCACGATATTGGTTATTCTCATGTCAATTCCAGGCTTGGCTTTATTTTATGGCGGTATGGTGCGCGCCAAAAACATGCTCTCCATATTAATGCAAGTCTTTGTGATTTTTTCATTGATGGCCATCTTATGGGCACTTTATGGCTATAGTATTGCCTTTACCGAAGGTAATGCTTTTTTCGG
>QVQF01000114.1 GCA_003584895.1 Methylococcales bacterium | reverse complement strand
GCGGTAAATTTTAGATTGTTTCTGGTAGATTCTACTAAAGGGCCGCCTGCCAGAATCAGCAGAAAACTAGGTAGAAAAGTGAAATAGGTGACCACTATAGCTCCAGCCAGACCTGATATTAGAGCTGTTGATGAAGCAAGGGGTAATTGGCTCCAACCGGCTAAAAAGCCAACGAAAGTGACAATCATAATCAGTGGGCCGGGTGTGGTTTCGCCCAAGGCTAGGCCATCAATCATCTGGGTAGCACTTAGCCAATGGTAATGATCTACTGCACCTTGATAGACATAAGGTAGTACGGCATAGGCTCCACCAAAAGTCAGTAACGCTGCTTTGGTAAAAAACCAGCCCATCTGGGTAAGCGCACCGTTCCAACCATAATGAATAGTTAAATAACTCATTACGCTAGTCCACAAAAACAAACCCACCGCGATGATTTTAAATAAGTGGCTCCAACGAAACTTCGCATGCTCTGGAATGGGTGTATTGTCATCAATAAGCGCAGGGCCATAGTGATGTTTGGCAGCAGTATGGCCGCCACCCATAGCAAACTTATCAGGAGCAAATCGTCCCCCAATCGCGCCAAGGCTAGCGGCGATCAAGACGATTAATGGAAATGGTGCATGCAATACAAAGATGGCGAAAAAGGCTAATGCCGCTAAACTCCATAATAGGCTGTTTTTTAAAGTGCGTGAGCCTATGCGATGCGCTGCAAACAACACAATGGCGGTAACAGCAGGTTTAATGCCATAAAGTACACCAGCAACGGCAGGAAGATGACCATAGCTCAGATAAATCCAACTGAGTAAGATCAACAAAAACAGTGAGGGCAAAATGAATAATAGCCCGGCGACCACGCCGCCCCAAGTTCTGTGCATTAACCAGCCTAGATAAATAGCTAGTTGCTGTGCTTCGGGTCCCGGCAATAACATGCAGTAATTGAGTGCATGTAGAAATCGCTGTTCTGAAATCCAGCGCCTTCGCTCGACTAATTCTTGATGCATGATGGCGATCTGTCCGGCAGGTCCTCCAAAGCTGATAAAGCCGAGTTTGAGCCAGAAGCGGAAGGCGTCGCTAAAACTAACAGGGAGAGGTTTTTGCATGAGATTTTAATCAAGATATGCTTTAACGATACTAATTAACTCGGTAGGTCTAATCGGCTTAACTTTGTATAAATCGGCACCCGCTTGCATGCCTAAATCGATATCATTTTGTTGCCCATTACCTGAAACTAAAATGACATAACAAGGGTTGTTACTCGCTTTAATTTCCCTACATAAGCTTAAGCCATCCATTTCTCCGGGCATCATAATATCTGACAACACAATGTCAGGATGCAGTTCTTGAAATAATTTAAAGCCATCTGCACCGTTTTCGGCTTCAAATACTTCAATTTCGGGTTCGCGTATAAAAGTCATGCGAATTAAATTGCGTATTATTTTATTATCTTCAACAACCAATAACTTTATTTTCTGTTCCGCCATTTAATTTCCCCTATTTAGATTTAATGGAAAGAATAATCGAAAGGTAGTGCCTTGATGCATTTGGCTCGTATTAGATTCAACCACAATATGCCCCTCTGAGTCATGTACCATACTGCTGACGATAGAAAGTCCAAGCCCCGTGCCTTTGTCTAGGTCTTTGGTGGTAAAGAAGGGATCAAAAATATGCTTAATGATGTTTTCTTCCATGCCTATGCCATTGTCGGCTATACGCAACTCTATAAAGTCACCTTCTAGCGTTTGTGCACAGCTATTGCAAATAGCTTCATGCACCGTTATTTTCTTGAGTGAGATAGATATCGCCCCCATCTGATCTTTCATAGCATCACGAGCGTTAACCAGTAGATTAGTTAAAATTTGTCCTAAATGCGTGGCATCTATTTGAATAGTAACGTCTAGGTCTATGTCAGTGTTGATTTGAAATGATGTCGTTAAGCCAGGACGCAGGATGATTAATAGCTCATCAATAACTTCGTGGCTGGGTCTTAGGTCTATTGCCTTATCGAGGGGTTGTTGACGCGAATACGCCAGCATTTTTTTAATCAGATTTAAAGCATGTTGGCTTGCGGTATCAATTTGTTGTGTATTGAATAATAGTTCGTCCTTTAAACTTGGGTCTGGGCAGGTTTCTGCTGCTAGGGTGTTTAAGTCGTTATAGCCAACCATAGCCCCTAGAATATTATTGAAATCATGAGCAATGCCTGAAGTGAGTTGACTTATGCTTTCGAGCTTTTGCATTTGATAGACTTGATTAGTTAGTACTAATTGATGATTGATCGCGGCTTTATGGTCTTCAGTTTTAGTCAGTAATTGATTATGGGTATGCTTTATGAGCACTTCACCATGTAGTTTTTCTTGCTGGATAGCGCGATAGCGATCGGTTAAAAGCAAGGTGAACATTAATAATTCAAATGCTGAGCCAATTTGAATGCCGTTTAGCGAATAATAACTGCCCTGAATGAGTCCAACAGCATGGAGCGCACGAATTACGATTCCAATAGCGAGTAAAGAAAAACCTATCGCTAAAAAATAAGCTGCGCGTTGTTTTTGTATGACACCTATTACCACAGGTATTAATATAGAAATTGCAGTAACAGCAAACAGGATCATAGTAAATTTAGCTAATGCAAATGTCAGTAAAAGTAACAAAACCATCATAAGAAGTAGGCCTATGAGTGCTTTAATCATCAAATCAACTTTTGGCATTAGTTTTTGGGTGCTGAGTATTCCACGTATAAACAATAAAATTGCTGATAAAGCGGATGCGCCAAAGATTAATGACCCTCTTTGCGATAGCCAAGGATAGTTCGGCCAAATAAATTCAGCTCCTAATCCTTTATTAGCTAGAAACCCGCAAGCAATAAAAAAAACCATGTAAAAGTAGATAAAAAAGATTGTTTCTTTTGTCGCTATCGCTAAGCCCAAACTAAACAAGGAGATGGCAATTACAATACCAAAATATAAGGCCTGAAAAGCATAGCCATTACGTTCTCTTTGTTGAAACGCCATGGGTTCCCATAAATTAGCCATTATGAACATGGCGTTAGGGGAGGCAACTCTTAAATAAATAACATTATGACTGTGTGCAGGAAATTGCACTGGAAATGCAAAAATATTACTTTTATAGGCGCGATTCTCGAAAGGAAGTGCGTAGCCGGTGTGAATAGTTTGATGATCTTTGTGGTCAATTTGCCAATAAAAATCTACGTTTTTCAGTAAAGGGTGATTAAGCTCAATAATTTTCTCAATAGTCAGATCACTGCTGTTTTCTATTATTAAGCGTAGCCAATAAGCTGACGATGTATAGGATAAATTGATAGATTTTTGCGGTGGTAGATTTGTTTTAAAGAGGGGCTTTATGTTTTCTTGCTGTATATCGGCAAATGTTAATTGTTGGCTACTATCTTCTAAAAGACCTAAATAGCTGGTCAGTGAAATGGATGGCTGCACATTATTGTTAATATCTAAACGATCATCCGCTATCACAATTGAGAATTTAGTGATGAGCATTAACAAAATTAAGCGAATAATGATTTGTTTCATATCAATTTCGAAATAGCAGGGTTTTTGAGTAAAATGCGCTTATAAAGAAAAGTAAATATTGTCAATTAACCTAGTTGTACCAAGCTTGGCTGCGGCCAATATGACGATATCTTTATCTTGCTTGGTTGCTGGGCTTAGATCATGGCTGCAACAAATAGCAAAGTAGTCGGGTATGAATCCGGCATTTTTTAGCGTTTGTAGCACTTGCTGTTCAATATCCGCGTAACTGTGCTGACCTACTAGAATAGCCGATTGGGCAATACCTAAGGCTTGATAAAGTTGGGGTGCAAGCTGTCTTTCTAGGTCTGTTAAGTAGTTGTTTCTTGAGCTCATGGCCAAGCCATTTTCTTCTCTTTGTGTATCAACACCTATCAACTCAATAGGGATATTGAGATCCCTAACCATTGTTTTAATTACAGTGAATTGCTGAAAGTCTTTTAGGCCAAAGACAGCAATATCGGGCTGTACTAAATTAAATAATTTACAAACGATGGTGGCAACGCCGCTAAAGTGTCCGGGTCTGGATGCGCCGCAATAGATGTCTGACAATCCAGTAACGTTCACTGCCGTTAGCGTGTTAGCGCTATAAATATCAGTAATAGCAGGTAAGAATAATAAGTCAGCGTTTTCGGTCGCTAGTTTTAGCTGATCTTCTTGTTCAGTACGAGGATAGCTTGAAAAGTCTTCATTCACGCCAAATTGTGTGGGGTTAACAAAAATACTGACTACGACTTTATCGGCTTTCTGCTTGGCGCTATTGACTAGTTTTAAGTGGCCAGCATGTAAATTACCCATGGTCGGAACCAGCGCAACGCTTAGTCCGCTTTGCTTCCATGCGCTAATAGCTGTGCGTAAATCTAAGATGCTGTTAACGATAATCATGGTACTTAAAAGCTATGTTCGATACTGGGGAATAGGGCTTGCTTAACGGCCTGATGATAGGCGCTTATCGCAGCTTCAATAGAGAGCGAGCCTTGCATAAAGTTTTTAGAAAAACGTGGGCGTTTAGTGATGCTTATATTAAGCATGTCATAAAGTACCAGCACTTGACCATCGCAATGCACACCTGCACCAATGCCAATCACTGGTATGCTGAGTTGAGCGCTAATTTCTTTGGCCAGTGTAGCGGGAACACATTCTAAGATTAGTAGTGTAGCGCCTGCGTCTTCTAATTGATGGGCTTCGGTGAGAATTCTTTCTGCATCCGCAGGTGTTTTACCTTGAACCTGATAACTACCTAATTGATTAATTAATTGCGGCAATAATCCTAGGTGACCACAAACGGGAATGCCCTGGTCGACTAAAAAGCGTACCGTTTCAACGCGAGCACCTTCTAGTTTTACCATTTGTGCGCCACCTTGTTGTATGAGTTTAGCTGCATTCTCCGCCGCAATAATTGGCGTGGAATAGCTCATAAAGGGTAAGTCAGCAATGACAAACGCTCGTTGATTAGGTTGAGTAACGCAACGGGCATGATAAATCATGTCACTAATAGAAACAGGTAGCGTGGTTTGGTGTCCTTGAATAACCATGCCTAAAGAGTCACCGACCAATATAACGTCGATTCCTGCTTTGTTAATTAAGGCACTAAAGCTAGCATCATAAGCGGTTAAGCAGCTTATTTTTTCGCCACGTTGCTTCATGGCTTGCAAATCATTAATGCTTAAAGGAGTTGGGGTACAGTCTTGGGTCATTGGCTTCATGTTAGTCGATGCGTTTTAATCCAGCCAAAGGGCACTGGCTAAGCAAATCGGCAAGAGCACCATGGCCAGGCACTTGTAGGTGCGGAGCAATTTCAAATAACGGATACAAAACAAAGGCGCGTTCAGTGATGCCTGAATGGGGTACTGTCAAATCTGGTAAGTCGATGGTTTGGTCGTTATACAATAAGATATCTAGGTCTAGTGTTCTAGCGCCCCAGCGTTCAGTTTTTCTTATTCTGCCCTGAGCATTTTCTATGGTTTGTAAGGCTCGTAATAAGACCATCGGCAATAATGTAGTCTCTACGGCAATAACCGCATTGAAATAGTCGGGCTGGTCTTGAGGCCCCATAGGTAAGCTATAGTACAAGCTGGAAAAAGCTAATTCATGTATGCCTTTTAGAGCACGAATTGCAGTGCGTGCGGATTTAAGTTGGGCGACAGGGTCGGCAAGGTTACTACCTAGGCCGATATATGCAATAGCTGTTTCAGGGCGATTCATTGTTATTCCAAGAGTGACAGATATAGGCGTAAGGTGCTAAAAGACCTTACTAGTTAAGCTTCGGTGCCTGCAGGACTTACCTTGGCTTTTCCCCGATAGTTTCTTTTACGAGCAGGTTTGCTATTTGTACCTTTGCGAGGAGGCTGAGTCATTTTACGTTGTTCATTGTCGTCAGCAACTTGATACTTTCCCCACCACTCTGCAATTTCAGAATCGGCTCCGCCAGTTTCTGCGCGTAGCAATAAAAAGTCATAGCCAGCTCTAAAGCGAGGGTGAGTGATTAGGCGACTGGGTTTAGAGCCATAGCGGGCATTGAACTTAGGTTGTAGACTCCATACTTCTCGCATGGCTAAGGTAATATGGCGAGGTAGCGCAGTGCTTTTAACTTGCTTGCTAATAATTTCATTAGCCGCTTCTTGATAAGCGAGAAATTCAATGGCACCTTTACGCATTTTTTGTTGGGCTAAAAGCTGCACAGACTCCCATAAAAAGGCTGAAAACAAAAAATAAGCAGTGACGGTTTTACCGTCAGTAATTCTGTTATCAGAGTTTGCTAAGGCTTTTGCTAGCAGTAGGCGTGGAAAGCCATTTTCTTCTAGTGATAAACAGTTTTCTGTAGAGGGAAACAATACTTGAAAAAGGCCATAATGTCTGAGCATTTCAAATGTTTGCAAAGCATAACCAAACATGAATAGTTTCAATGTTTCATCATAAAGTCGGGCAGAAGGGATGCGCGACAATAGTTCGGCGACTTGGTGCATCGCGGCTTCACAATCAGGATGCAAGTTAAAGCCAAGTTTAACGGCAAAGCGCACTGCGCGTAGCATACGAACAGGATCTTCACGAAAACGCGTTTCTGGATCACCGATTAAACGAAGTGTGGCGGCTTTATGGTCAGCCATACCGCCTACATAATCGACTACTGAAAAATCTTTGATGTTGTAATACAGTGCATTAACAGTGAAATCTCGGCGCCAAACATCTTCTTCAATAGTGCCATAGACATTGTCTCTTAATAAGCGACCTTCTTTATTCAGGACTTGTTCATCATTTTTAGCTTCGCCAGCGCCTCTAAAGGTAGCTACTTCGATAACTTCTCTACCAAAATGTACATGTGCTAAGCGAAAACGTCGACCTATGAGTCGGCAATTGCGAAATACTTTTTTAATGTCTTCAGGTTCGGCATTGGTGACCACATCAAAGTCTTTAGGTTCTCGGCCTAATAATAAATCACGCACACAGCCACCTACTAGGTAGGCATCGTAACCTTCCTTTTGTAGTTTATACAAAACCTTTAGGGCGTTATCACTGATTTGGCGGCGTGAAATATTGTGCTCAGAGCGCGTATAGATTTTGACTTTTGTGGTGACTGGTTCAACGCTACTTTTGGTTGATGTCATCAGTTTTTTAAAAAAGTTTAAAATGTTGTTATTCCTGTTTGTTTTCTGTTATAGCGCAATCATATCATTAGATATGAGTATCCTACCATCAATCTTGTTTTCTTTTCTTTTACATTACCCTTTTAGATATAGTAAAATCTGTCTACTGATTTTTACAAGTACCGATTGTACAAGAAACAGATAAAACATCAGGCAACCATTTTTTTAAATTTTCGCAGTTATTATTTGCATACCGGACGGTGTAGTTATGTTAAAAAAGATTCTTAATGCCTTAATTGACCAGCCAGTATTAACCAGTATTTTTGTAACAGATTTTTTTATTCTTCTGTTTCATAGGCCTCCATTCTTATTTTCTTTAGTGATGCTGGGGTCTTTAATGGCAATGTGCATGTATTTCGGTCAAAAACTAGCTTTATTCAAAGTTAATTGTCCTCGAAAATAAATAAACAGCAAAAGCCAGGGCACGATATTTTATCTGCACCTAGCTTTTGGCGTCGTTTAGCGGCACAAACTTATGATTTTCTGCTGCTGATTGCTCTTTTATTCCTCGCAACAGCACTTTTACTTCCTTTTACTGCCGGCATGGCAGTTACTGATCAACACACACTGATTTATCGTATCTATTTGGTCGTTGTGAGTTTCTTTTTTTATGGTTGGTTTTGGACACATGGCGGACAAACTTTGGGTTTGCGCGCATGGAAACTGACAGTACTCACGCAAGATAAAAAAACACTCAACTGGACTCAAGCCTTAGTTCGCTTTGTAACTGCTAGCGTTTCTTTGGGGTTTTTCGGTTTAGGTTATTTATGGATATTGATTGATAAAGACCGTCGTGGCTGGCATGACCATTTATCAAAAACAACCGTGTTTTATAATCCCCAACAAAAAAAGTAAAGGCTGAATAGTCAGTCTGTCCTAGTCAATAAATCTCTCTTTGTGTTATAAAACGCATCAACGCAGTCAACTATTATCCGCTTACTTATGAATCCTTTATTAACGACGACAGTTTTGCCTTTATTTTCTGAGATTAAGCCTGAACACATTGAACCTGCTATTAGCCAGTTGTTGGCTGAGGCGCGTGCAGTTGTCGATCAGCAATTACAAGCGACCAGTCAATATACTTGGAATAATCTGGTTGAACCCTTAGAAGAGGCTGAAGATAAGCTTAATAAAGCTTGGTCTCCGGTGAGCCATTTAAATTCTGTGGTCAATAGTGATGAACTACGTGAAGCCTATAATGCCTGCTTACCTATGCTTAGCGCTTACTCTACAGAAATGGGGCAAAACGCTCAGTTGTGTAATGCCTACCAAATGCTGGTCGATAGTGATGAATTTAAGACGCTAGAGCCGGCTCAACAGAAAGTGCTTAACAATGCTTTAAGAGACTTTAAATTGTCAGGTGTTGATTTGGAGTCTGACAAAAAACTGCGCTATAAAGACATTAGCCAGGAATTATCTAAGCTTGCAAGTCTCTATGAAGAAAATCTTCTCGATGCTACCAATGCTTGGTCTAAGCTCATCACTGATGAAAACGATTTAGCAGGATTACCTGAATCGGCAAAAGCCAGCGCTAAACAGACCGCTGAAAGCCAAGATCAACAAGGCTGGCTGATCACTTTACATAGCCCTTCTTATCAAGCGGTAATGACTTACGCTGATGACAGAACCTTGCGTAGTGAGCATTATGAAGCTTATGCCACTCGCGCTTCAGATCGTGGCCCACAGGCAGGACAGTGGGATAATACTGAACTCATGGAGCAGATTTTGGCGTTGCGTTATGAAAAAGCCCAGCTATTGGGATTTAACAATTATGCCGAGCTATCGTTGGCGACCAAAATGGCTAATAAACCCGATGATGTCATACATTTTCTGGAAGATTTAGCGCTAAAATCAGGGCCACAAGCACACAAAGATCTTGCAGAGTTACGTGATTTTGCCCAGCAATATTGCAGCATTGATGATTTGCAATCTTGGGACGTAGGTTACGTCTCAGAAAAAATGCGTCAGCATTATTATCAGCTATCCCAAGAAGAGGTGAAGTCCTACTTCCCGATTAGTCGAGTTTTACCAGGTTTGTTTGCAGTAGTAGAAAAACTCTATGGCTTAAATATTACCGAGATAACGGATTTCGACACCTGGCATGCGGATGTGCGCTTCTTCCAGATTCATGACGAAAACGGTTTGCTACGTGGACAGTTCTATATTGATCTATATGCCCGCGCTAAAAAACGTGGCGGCGCTTGGATGGATGATTGTGTCGGTCGTAAAAATAAAGGCGGCGATATTCAAATCCCAGTCGCTTATTTAACCTGTAATTTTGCAGCACCTACGGCCGATATACCCGCGTTACTCACACATGATGATGTGATTACTTTATTTCATGAGTTTGGTCATGGCCTACAACACATGCTCACTTTAGTTGACCATTTAGGCGTTTCTGGCATTAATGGCGTGGAATGGGATGCGGTTGAACTGCCTAGCCAATTCATGGAAAACTGGTGTTGGGAGCAAGAGGCATTGGCCTTGATTTCAGGGCATTATCAATCTGGTGAGGTTTTACCTGATAGTCTTTTTAAGAAAATGCTCGCGGCGAAAAACTTTCAGGCCGGCATGATTATGGTCAGACAGTTAGAGTTTAGTCTGTTCGATTTTAGAATTCATAAAGACTATAACCCTGAACTAGGCGGACGTATCTATGAAACCCTAGGGCAAATAAGAGCGCAAGTTGCTGTGATGTCACCGCCCGAATTCAATCGTTTTGCGCATAGTTTTTCGCATATTTTTGCCGGCGGCTATGCGGCAGGTTATTACAGTTATAAATGGGCGGAAGTATTATCTAGCGATGCCTTTTCTTTGTTCGAAGAAAACGGTATTTTTGACAGGGAAACTGGACAGGCCTTTTTGACACAAATATTGGAACAAGGCGGCAGCCAAGATGCTATGGATTTGTTTATCAATTTCCGTGGTCGTCAACCAAATATAGATGCTTTGCTCAGACACAGCGGAATTGCGGCATGAAATATCATGATTTACGCGATTTCATCAAGCAACTAGAAAAACAAGGTGAATTAAAACGCATTACGGTACCGGTTGATCCTTATCTGGAAATGACCGAGATTTGTGATCGCACCTTAAAACAAGGCGGCCCTGCCTTATTGTTTGAAAATCCTATTGGTTATAACATCCCTGTGCTCGCTAACTTGTTTGGCACGCCTAAGCGTGTGGCTATGGGTATGGGCGCTGAATCGGTTACTGAATTGCGGGGCATAGGTGAACTCTTGGCTATGTTAAAAGAGCCAGAGCCGCCTAAAGGCATGAAAGACGCGTGGGAAAAGTTTCCAGTGTTCAAGCAAGTGTTGAATATGGCACCTAAATTGGTGAGTTCACCACCTTGCCAAGAATTGGTTAGAGAGGGCGATGAAATCGATTTAAGCGATTATCCCATTCAAACCTGTTGGCCAGATGATGCTGCGCCTTTGATTACTTGGCCGTTAGTGATTACTAAAGGCCCGAATAAAGACCGACAAAATTTAGGTATTTATCGCCAACAAGTTATCGGTAAAAATAAAGTCATTATGCGTTGGTTAGCGCATCGAGGTGGGGCTTTAGATTTTAGAGAATGGCAAAAGGCTTATCCGGGTAAACCGTTTCCGGTTTCTGTGGCTTTGGGCGCTGATCCTGCCACCATCTTAGCGGCCGTAACTCCCGTGCCTGATACCTTGTCAGAATATGCCTTTGCTGGCTTATTACGTGGGAGTAAAACTGAAGTCGCTAATTGTTTGATTAATGATTTACAAGTGCCTGCCAGTGCTGAAATCGTCTTTGAAGGGTTTATTTATCCGGGTGAAACAGCGCCAGAAGGCCCATTTGGCGATCACACCGGCTATTACAATGAAGTAGACGAGTTTCCGGTCTTTACCATAGAAAGAATTACCCAGCGAGTCGCGCCCATTTATCACAGCACTTTTACTGGCAGACCACCTGATGAGCCAGCTGTTTTGGGTGTGGCCTTAAATGAGGTATTCGTGCCGATTTTACAAAAACAATTTCCAGAGATCGTTGACTTTTATTTGCCGCCTGAAGGTTGTTCTTACCGTATGGCCGTGATCAGTATGAAAAAGCAATACGCCGGTCATGCTAAGCGAGTGATGCTTGGCACTTGGTCTTATTTACGCCAGTTTATGTACACCAAATTTGTTATTGTCGTTGACGAAGATATTGATGTCCGTAATTGGCAAGATGTGATTTGGGCAATTACCACCCGTATGGATCCCGCTAGAGATTTAACGATCTTAGAAAATACGCCTATTGATTATCTTGATTTTGCCTCGCCCGTGTCAGGCTTAGGTTCTAAAGTGGGTTTTGATGCCACTAATAAATGGCCAGGAGAAACTAACAGGGAGTGGGGACGACCTATGGTGATGTCACCTGAGGTGATTAGTAAAGTTGATGCGATGTGGGAAAGTTTGTCTATTTAATAACATCACTTAGTTTGGCTTGATGCTCTTATATCGTTCCCGCACTCCGATTGCTGGGATTCCGCTTTCGCTACATCCCAGCCTACGTATGATGTAGGCTGGGATGAGGTACGAATCCCAGCATTTAGAGCTATAGGATGCGCTTAATTTATCGTTCCCACGCAGAGCGCTCATCGTTATACACAAGTATTCTGTGTGCTTGGAGTAAAACAGCTTCAGCTGTTTTAAAATGCCCATCCTTTGCCGATATAAACGGTGGATGCGCGCAGCTTATCCACCCTACATAACTGTCCATCTTACGCGACTATGAGATGTGTATAACGATGAGCGCAGAGCGTGGGAACGATACGTAATGTCAGTTATTTAATAACAACAGCAACAGAACTAGAATGCATTTTAATAAAATGGTAAAGTTCTGCTCTTTTGAATGACCAGTTCAAGGCATGATAGTTAAGTCTTGAGCCCTTTAACCTTTACGATGTAACTTTATGAAAGCACCTGTATTTATAAAAAAATCTTGTTTTGCTGTGTTAACAATCAGTCTAATGGCGTTATTGGTAGTCGGTTGTTCAGACGATAAAGAAAAAGCGGCTAAAGCGGCCCCCGTGAAAACGGTGTTTAATCCTTTTGATCATAGTCATGATGGCACGGTAACAGCGGTCGAAAAGCATAAGTTTGAAGATGCTTTCGCAGCTCAATGTGTGGCCAGAGAAATTAAAAACTCTGTTAATAAAGACGTAGATGCTGAAAGCGCCGCCAAGCCTTGTAGTTGTATTGCTCATCATATGGTAAAAGATTTAACGGATGAAGAGGTTGAAAAATACCTGACCGAACATGAAAATCCTAGGTCTTTACAAATCAAATTCGATGCAGCCGCTTACCATTGCACACAAGCACCTATAGTAAATAAAGGCTTTACTATCTTTAATGCACCTAAGCCTAAAGAAGAAAAAAGCTTTTTCAATAAATTGTTTTACTAGGTTGGGCTGCGTGCTTTTCGCAACCCAACATCAATGTTGGGTTAACGATAAAGCCGTTAGCCCAACCTACAGGAAGCTCTTACACATCGTTCCCAAGCAGGTTCTATGTCCGAATTTCAAGGCTTGAAATGAATCGTAAACCAGCTTGATTAGCCTCTGTTAATGCCTGTCTACAACAAATCCCTATTTATTTTTCGGCGTGATTTACGCTTGCAGGATAATACCGCGCTGAATGAAGCTTTACGCCTTTCTAAGCAAGTCTTGCCCTGTTTCATTTTTGACCCCAGACAAATAGACGCTCATCCTTATCAAAGCCAACCCGCACTGCATTTTATGTTGCAGTCAATTGCAGATCTTGATCAGCAATTGCAAAGCGTCGGTGGCAATCTAACGCTTTATAAGGGCTTGCCTGATCAAGTAATTGCCTGTGCATTAAAGCAGCAATCCATTCAAGCGGTATTTATTAATCGTGATTACACGCCTTTTAGCAGGCGGCGTGATGCAGAGCTGGCAGAGACTTGTCAAAAACTAGGCTTGTCGCTATATATCTTAGCAGATGCACTTCTTACTGAGCCTGAGCAGGCGCTAAAAAGTGACCAAACGCCTTATAAAGTGTTTACTGCTTTTTATAATAATGCCCGACAGATTCCAGTTGCCTTGCCGCAAGCCTTAAGTGCGCAGCGCTTTTTGTCTATAGCCTCTGAAGTGAGTATTGAACAAGTAGCTTTGTCGTTTAGTAAAGCTACTGTGGAGATAAGCAAAGGTGGTCGATTGCAAGCGCTAGGCATACTTGAACAGCTTGCTGAGCAGGCCGATTACCTGAATACTCGAGATTTTCCGGTTTTGGATAGCACGAGTAAGTTATCTGCGCATTTAAAGTTTGGTACCTGTTCAGTGCGAGAAGTTTATTATGCGCTAATCAATGCTTTGGGTAGTGAGCACCCTTTAATAAGACAGCTTTATTGGCGTGATTTTTTTACGCATATTGCTTATCACTACCCTAGGGTATTTGGTAAGGCTTTTTTAGAAAAGTTTGCTAATCTGCATTGGGATAATAATCTGGACTATTTTCAGGCTTGGGCGGATGGGAGAACTGGCTTTCCTATCGTTGATGCCGGTATGCGTGAACTTAATGCGACGGGATTTATGCACAATCGCGTCAGAATGATCGTCGCTTCTTTTTTAGTGAAAGACTTACATGTGAGTTGGCGTTGGGGCGAGCGTTATTTTGCCCAGCATTTAGTTGATTATGATCCCTGTGTTAATAATGGCAATTGGCAGTGGGCGGCATCAACAGGTTGTGATGCCCAGCCCTACTTTCGAATATTTAATCCTTGGTTGCAGCAACAAAAATTTGATGCAGATTGCCAGTATATCTACCGATGGATACCTGAGCTTAAAGCCTATACTCCGAAAATCATTCATCAATGGCATAAAAAACATCAGTCTGGCTCATATCCAGCACCCATTATTGATCATGCCTTTGAAAGCGATAGTACCAAGGCTAGGTTTAAAGACGCCATACTTAACTCAGTATCAGTCAGCAAGTAGTCTCCATGAAATACAGTGTATAGCTGCCGACGCTAGGAGCCGTATTATTTATAAATGATGCGTTTCACTTTGTTCAGTACCTATGCACTAAAATTGCTTTAAGTAGGTCTATCAAACGCTAGTTAGCCCTAAATCTGCATTAATAGGGCTAGCAAGCGACAAATAGACCTTATAAATGCTTGAATAGGTCTAGCAAGCGACAAATAGACCCTATGAGTGCTTGAATAGGTCTAGCAATCGACAGATAGACACTATAAGTGCTTTAATAAGTCTAGCAAACGCTCGGTAGCGTTAACGCGATAAGATCTCCCTAATGTTTAACGTTTCAGGAATGATTTAAGCATTCAAACGTTTCGGTCGGGGTTGCAAACCCCGACTGGCATAGAGGCCTTGTTGCCTACTGCTGTTAACTATGCACCTGAAGGCATAGAAGCCAAAGCCGTGGCGCATCAATGGCTACATGCACTGGCTTATGACTTTACGCCCTTTGCCGAATATTTCTTGAACATACGGAGTAAATAATGACTATTATTACCTTAGATGACGCCTTAATTAATGAAGTGATTACTGTTAGTCATTATCATAATGCTCAAGAAGCTATCGTTAAAATATTAACCGACTATATACAGCAACATAAAAATCAAGCCAATATTGCTGAGTTACTGGCAATGCCAGATGGTGCTGATATTGACTTTGATCCGCCCCGCTTAGCGTCAACTATGTTTCATCCGGCTGATTTGAAATGAAATGTTTGCTAGATACCAACGTCGTTTCTGAACTAAGAAAAGCAAAAACAACTAAAATAAATCCTCATGTAAAAGCTTGGGCGGATAAAGTTGCACCGACTGATTTATATTTATCAGTGGTGACGTTGCTTGAGTTAGAAATGGGCATTGGTTTAATTGAACGACGCGATATAGCACAAGCGGTGATGCTTCGTACTTGGCTTAATCATCATGTATTACCTGCTTTTGAAGGACGTATTCTTGTTATCGATGCGGCTGTAGCACTTTGTTGTGGAAAGTTACATGTCCCAGATCCTCGTTCAGATCGTGATGCGCTCATTGCCGCCACTGCTATCGTGCATAATATGACCGTGGTTACACGCAATGTCGTAGATTTTAAACCAACAGGTGTAAAAATACTTAATCCTTGGGTTTGATGGCATCAGTAAACTATTAGCTGGCAACAAGCTAGCTTGTAACTTAATTAAAATAATAATGAACTCTTTTTTTCAAAGAACAGTAGAAGCCTTGCTGCCTACCGCTGTTAACTATGCGCCTGTAGGCACAGAAGCCAAAGCCGTGGCGCATCAATGGCTACATGCACTGGCTTATGACTTTACGCCTTTTGCCGCTATCTATAGTTTTTAACCAAATGACTTTACCTAAACTTCAATGACAAAATTATCAAAAGGCTTATACGATCGCTTGATTCATGAAGATGAATTAGCAGAAATAAATAAGCTGATTTTTGAAGGGAGGGCAACTGTTAAAACGCCATCGTATATTGAAAATAGAGAGTATTTATTAAGTGATCTATTGAATAGATTACCTGAGCTTTTAGATGAGATTTCTGCATCAAAAGATAGTAGTTCTGAAAAGAATCTAGCTGAAATTCAGTTAATTTCGACCGTATTAAAAAATGCAAGACTAGAAGCAAAAGCTGAGCTTGAAATTGATTTTATAGTAGAACCCCCACAAGTTTTACGATCTATACACGAACCTGAAATGCCGGGCATTTTTCCGGTTACTGGTTTGCGTACACCTTGGCTATTTAGTTCTTCACGCAGTGAGCCTTCTTTATTACACGAGCTCATTGCAGAATTACAAGCAGTCGATACCGTTGATATATTGGTAAGTTTTATTACTTGGAGCGGCGTAAGAAAAATAATTGATGTATTGAAACAAGCGACTGCCATTGATGCGACGGGGAAATCTCGAACAAAGTTTCGCATTTTAACGACGACATACATTGGTGCAACAGAAGCAAGAGCCGTCAATGCATTAGCTGAGTTGCCTAATGTTGAATTAAGAATTTCATTAGACGGTAGGCGTACGCGCTTACATGCTAAAGCTTGGATTTTTAATCGCAATAGTGGTTTTGGTACAGCCTTTATAGGCAGTGCTAATTTATCTGAGTCTGCCTTAATCAGCGGCATTGAATGGACAGTTAAGTTAACACAGTGCTCAAACGAAGCTATTTTCAAAAATGCTCAGGCACATTTTGAAACGCTTTGGAATGATGGTGAATTTCTCCATTATGATCCGTGCAATCAAGATCATCGTAATGCCTTAGAAAAAGCTTTATATGCAGAATCAAGGCACGGAAAAACTAATCAAAGTAGTTCTGAATTAATTGCAATACAAACATGGTTCGATTTAAGCCCTAAACCTTATCAACAAGAAATGCTTGATCGATTGGCTGCAGAAAGAACGCATCATCGTTATCGAAATTTAGTTGTTGCAGCGACTGGTACAGGCAAAACCGTTGTTGCGGCCTTTGATTATGGGCGCTTGACAAAAGAAAAAGGCGGGCAGCCGCGTTTATTGTTTGTTGCTCATCGGGTGCAGATACTAATACAGGCTATGAACACTTTTCGGCAAGTGTTACGTGATTCAAATTTTGGCGAGTTATTAGATGGCAATAATGAAGCTAGCCAACATGAGCATTTATTTGTAACCATTAATACGGCTCATAACCGTGACTTGGTAGCTCAGCATGGTGCAAGTTTCTGGAATATGGTCATAATTGATGAGGCTCATCATTTACCGGCTAATTCGTTTGATAAATTCATATCATCGGTTAAGCCTGCTGTTCTTTTGGGATTAACTGCTACACCAGAACGTGCAGATGGTAAAAGTTTAAATCAATACTTCGATACAAGACCTGATGGCTCACCTGCCGTAACATTAAGATTATGGGATGCTCTTGATCAGGAGTTACTCGCTCCTTTTGAATATTATGCAACCCACGACGACATTGATTTAACAAGTATTCAATGGAAAAAAAACACCATTGTTGAGCAGCTTGATAATATAATTTCGGCCAGTGATATACGTGCTCGCTCAGCACTTCAAGCTGTTGAAACCTATGTTAGTGATTTAGCAAAGCTCAAAGCTATCGGTTTTTGCATCAGTGTGCGCCATGCGGAATTCATGGCTGCGTATTTTAATTCACATGGATTGCCTTCAAAATCAATTACAGGGGAACATAATCAAACAGAGCGAGAACATGCGATTAATGAACTAAAGCATGGCAGACTAAAAGTAATATTCACTTGTGATTTATTTAATGAAGGCGTTGATATACCCGATGTAAACACCTTGTTATTGCTAAGGCCAACCCAAAGTCCAGTCGTGTTTCAGCAGCAAATTGGTCGGGGGTTACGGTTATCATTAGGTAAACAGAGTTGCTTGGTTTTAGATTTTGTTGGAACATACTCACAAGATTTTAGATTTGATATATTGTTGAGAGCTTTAACAGGCCAAAATAGATTGGCTATAAAAGACTCTGTTGATAAAGGTTTTGGCTCATTGCCTACAGGTTGTCATATTCAGTTCGATAGAGTGGCTAGGGAGCGAGTATTAGCGAGTCTTAAATCTTCTCTAAAACTAAATGTGACTCGTCTCACTGCAGAATTAGTTGCTTGGGCAACAGCCAAAGACCATACGAAAATTACATTAAAAGAATTCTTACTTGAGAATGAGATAGATATTTCGGATATTTATTCAGGGAATCATTATTGGACTGAACTTAAACGATTGGCGCATCTTCCAACTCTGGCAAAGGGAGTTAGGGAAGATGAATTATCACGAAGAGTTGCCAGTATTTTATACGTTGATGATATTGAAATTTTAAACGCTTGGCACCAAGCTTTAGTACATAAAAAGATTGATGCAACTAGGGTTCAAATACTTGCTCATACATTTTTAGTTCGTCAATCTGAATTAATTAACCCAGCTCAGTTCATGTTATTAATTGAGCAACATCCAGCGATCAAAGACGAGTTAATCGAAGTTATAGAGTGGCGTATAGAGCAATCAATACAGCCTTATTGTCATCTTGATGGAACTCCGTCTTCATGGGTACTTTCATTACATAATCGCTACTCAAGATCGGATATTATTACCGCGATTTCTTATGCTAATGCGACTAAACGTCCGGCATTTAGGGAGGGTTGTTTAGCTATTTCGGACAGTAAAATAGAATTAATGTTTGTGACTTTAGATAAAAGCGAAGGTTTTGATGAGCGTGTTCAATATCATGATTATGCGATTAGCCCGAAATTGTTTCACTGGCAATCTCAAAATGTTGCCAGCTCCACTAATAATACCGGACTTCGCTATTTAAATAGCGTTGCAGAACCTTTGGCCAATGGCTGGAGGTTCTTTTTATTTGTTCGTGAAAACAAAAATGCTGCCTTTGCTGCACTGGGTGAAGCACTATTAATTAAAGCAGAAGGTGAGCGCCCCATTTCAATTACATGGGAGCTTAAGGCGGCCATGCCGATTGAATTATTTAGGCATTTTTCTGTACTGAGATCAGTCTAGATAATTCATTCTGTATGATACTATCAAGCTTTAAACGTTAATCGAGCAGATATTTTATGCGTATGTTTAATCCACCACATCCTGGTGAAATATTAGCTGAACTGTGGTTAAAACCTCTTAAACTGACAATTACCCAAGCCGCTAAAAATTTAAATGTAACCCGAAAAACGGTATCTGCTCTGGTTAATGGAAAAACAGCCATTAGCCCAGAAATGGCCTTGCGATTAGAGTTGGTGTTTGGGAAAAGTGCCGAATCTTGGCTTGCAGCACAAGCGGCTTATGATTTATGGCACTAGAAGCTAAGCGTGACAGTTTGGGTGTTCATAAGCTGGTGGCTTAGTTATTTTTCTGTATATTGTAGGCGTATTGATCCACCCAAACTAAAGGGGTTTCGGTTTTTGCCTCTACCCATCTTACGGCCTTCAATCGACTATTCTATGACCAACTCTGCCAGCGCGCCTTTGTCAATGGCACGAGTCAGACTATGATCAACCAGCAGGTATTTGCCAGGAACTTCAGCAGTAAACTCGATCATAACGGCAGAGCCGGGCGCTATGATTGTAGTTTGAACGTTTTTGAGTGGCGGATTCGTAATCGCTCCGTATTGATAGACGTTATCGAATATAGCGCCGATGATATGAAAATTAGACGCGATATGAGAACCAACGCCTACAAATAGACGGATTTTTTCACCCACTTTGGCTTTCAAAGCACGTTCACCGCTGAGCGAGTTAACTCGACCATTGAATAAAAAATATTCAGGATGCTCATTTAACAGCTTTTCTTTACTAAAGGCTTGTAGCCCTTTATCGCCATATTTACCATGGGTGTAAAAATCGCCTTGCATCACGTAAAACTCACGATCGACTTTTGACAGGCCTTGTTCCGGTTCGACCAGAATCATGCCATACATGCCATTGGCGATATGAGTGGGTACATGGGGACTTGCACAATGATAAATATAAATACCCGGATGCGTGGCGTTAAAACTAAAGCTTTTTTGTTCACCTTGAGCGACTTGCATTAATGGTGCGCCGCCACCAGGACCAACAACGGCATGCAAATCGATAGAATGAGCCGAATGACCTGCGGCAGTATGTTCAGACGAGGTGTGCTGATTATGGGCTTCATGAGCAAGGCCTGGTTTACCGTGACTTAAATTTATGTCTATTTGATCGCCCGTTCTGGCTCTGATAAACGGCCCAGGTACTTTACCGTTATAAGTCCAATATTGGTAAGTCACATCAGGCATCATTTCTGCGACTACTTCATCGCTATAAAGATCAATACTCACCCGTTGTGACTGCCTACGATTAATCGGCGGCGGTAAGTCATCCGCTCGACGGCCGATTTCATCGGTATCTATTTTTGGCGTAGTTGTCGTTTCATTAGCCATAGGCGTGGCATGATGCATTTCTTCACCTGAATGCGCGGACATTTCTTCGGCCGACATCGCTTTGTGCTTTATTTTCTCTACTTGAACTGCGTTGTATTTTTCGGCCATCGCCTTGTTCTTTGCTTCATCAGAGCAAGCACTGATCAAGCTACTTAAGACTATAAAAATAACGGTCGATCTGTTGAAAATATTCATATATTTATCTCTGTTATAGTCAGTTTAACTGACTTTCAAGATCAGCAGCCAGTGCTTCATATTGACACCAAATGCTTTGGCTATCTAAGCGCTCATCAGTCTCGGCATATTCTTTTAATAAAGAGGATTTAGCTATATCAGAAAGTCCACGCTCCCCCATTGGATACAGAATGTTGTCTTCCTTATAGATATGCTCTTTTAAAAGTCGTGCGTACTCAACACCATTGATCGCTAATTTATCGATATCGTTGCTGAGCAAGGCATTTTCCATATTCAGTACCAATTCCCTAGCTTTACCGTGTTCATTTAACATTTGTGGAATCGGATTGCAGTGGGTCAGAACACCCGGCTGTTCAAGATAACGAAATAGAATAGTTTCTTCTTTCGCATGATGAAATTCGTCAGCAAACTCATGGATAAACTGAAGAAAGACAGGGGCTTTTTCAAATAACAAAGAAGGCTCGCGGTTTTTAGTGCTGAGTTCAACATAGCTTTCCAGTAAAGCGACGTATTTTAAAATAAGTTGGTGTTCTTTCATTAAGTGCTCAGTTGCTAACATTAGATTTTTATCTCTTATAAATTAGGTTAATCGGCTATTGATGCCTTGATGAAAATAAAATGGCCAAATAACTTATCGTCTTCGTACCACCTGATAGGGGCGAGAGATATAGCCAAACGGAACACTCCATACATGCACCAGACGACTGAAGGGGAAGACTAAAAAGAGTGTTTGCCCTAACACTAAGTGCAATTTAAAAAGTAGACCTATGTTGTTGATTTGATCTGCCGCCCCACTACGAAAGGTGACTATGCGTTGCGCCCATTCCGATAGCAATAACATATTAGAACCGTCGCTGTGATAAATGGAGATAGGCAAGGTCAATAAGCCCAAGGCTAATTGCACGGCTATCAGCAATAAAATAAAAATATCCATACGACTACTGGTGGCGCGTATGCGGGCATCGGTTAATCGACGACGTATGAGTATATAAATACCTTTGGCACAAATCCCACCAAATACCCCGCCAGCAACTACGGCTAGTATTTGCTTACCCGAAGTAGACAATCCCAAGCTATGGTAAACAGCCGGTGGCGTGAGTAAGCCTGCGAAATGTCCGACAAACAATAGCAGTATGCCTATGTGAAATAAATTGCTGCCCAGTCGTAATTCTTTGGCGCGTAAAAACTGGCTAGAGCCCGTGCGCCAAGTGTATTGGTCGCGATCATAACGCGCTATGCTGCCGACTATAAATACGCTGATCGCTATATAGGGGTAATAACCAAATAGTAAGGTATTAAGATAATTCACGATAGACTCCTTAAAGAGAACGATGTTGCGCTTTTAAATATTGATCGCGCGGCGTGATAGTTATTGGACTGACGGTAGCTGTTTGGCTGTTACACGCGTCTTTTGCGCCCATAAAACTGACGGCTTCTTCTTCCCAGATTTCATCCATATTGACTAAGGTTTGGTCTTCGCCTTCGGTAGCCGCTAGATGTAAGATATCTGCCAGTGCTTCAGGTTCGCCTGCAAAGCCCGCTAATGCCTCAAAAATAGCGTTAAAGGGACTGCTACGTTCAGTGAGTCTTGCGCCTAACAAACTTAATACTGGCATAGCATCGTGTAATAATTGCACAGCTTCTGCCTGTTCTTGTTGCGAAAGAAACTCCAAAAACAAGGGGATGTAATCGGGTAATTCATGCGTAGAGAGCTCAAAGCCATGAGCTTCGTACATCTGTAACAAATTAACCATCGCTTGGCCGCGATCGCGAGATTCGCCGTGTACATGTTCAAAAATATGCAAAGACAAAAACCGTCCTCGATCAAATAAGGCTACATAAGCTTCTTGTACATCGAGCAGATCAACGTCGCGATAAGTGTCAATCAGTGCCAGCACTGATTTTTTATGCGCGGCCAATAATAGATTTTCTTGCTCAATAACATTAGCCATCTCATCGAGTGCGGCTAGCATTTCGGCTTCTGGATAGCTTAATAATAAGGATAAAACTTTTAGAGTACGCATCATGTATCCTTATTTTACCGATTCCACTTTAATAGGAATTTTGATGGGAATGCCAGCACCACGTTGTGGCTTTGTGTTGCCACCAAATAGGTTGGTGTCACTATTGCCAGACGAACAGCCGCTACCAAAACTAAAGCCACAGCCGCCTTGCTCACCATAAGCATCAAAGGTGGAGCTGGCGTATTCGCGATGACTGCTTGGAATGACAAAGCGATCTTCATAATTAGCAATGGCCATGGTGTGATACATGTCTTCAACTTGCTGCTGAGTCAAACCTACACGTTCCAATACCGAGGTATTAATGACACCCTCAACGGTTTTGCTACGCATATAAGCGCGCATGGCCAGCATACGTTCCAAGCCTAAGACCACCGGTTCTTCTTTGCCTGCGGTGAGTAAATTGGCCAGATATTGCACAGGAATGCGTAAAGAACGCACGTCAGGTATATCGCCATCCATGCCAATTTGATCGTGTTCCGCCGCTGATTGGATAGGCGATAGTGGAGGTACGTACCAGACCATTGGCAGGGTGCGAAATTCAGGGTGCAACGGGAAGGCCACTTTCCAATCTATGGCCATTTTATAAACCGGTGAGGCTTGTGCGGCTGTTAACCAAGACTCTGGAATACCTTCGGCTCGCGCTTGAGCGAGTACCTGTTCGTCAAAGGGATTGAGAAATACATCTAGCTGTTGCTGATATAAATCTTGTTCATTTTCGCAACTGGCGGCTTCCTCGATACGATCTGCGTCATACAGCAATACGCCTAAATAACGGATGCGCCCTACACAGGTTTCTGAACACACGGTAGGCTCACCGGCTTCGATGCGTGGATAACAGAAGGTGCATTTTTCCGACTTTCCGGTCTCCCAGTTGTAATAGATTTTTTTATAAGGACAGGCGGAAACGCACATGCGCCAGCCGCGGCATTTGTCTTGATCAATCAAGACAATGCCGTCTTCTTCACGCTTGTAAATCGAACCGCTAGGGCAGGCCGCTACACAGGTAGGATTTAAACAGTGTTCACATAAGCGAGGCAAATACATCATGAAGGTGTTTTCAAACTCACCATACATGTCTTTTTGGATGTTATCGAAATTGATATCACGCGAACGAGATGAAAATTCCGTACCCAGAATCTCCTCCCAATTCGGGCCGCCTTCAATTTTTTCCATGCGCTTGCCAGTAATCACCGAATAGGGCCTTGCCGTCGGTGGGTTTTTCGATTCTTTACTGGTATGCAAATGCTGGTAATCAAAATCGTACGGTTCGTAATAATCGTCAATTTCGGGTAAATCAGGATTGGCGAAAATATTGCGCATGATTTTGTATTTACTGCCTTGGCGCGGCTCTATCTTGCCATTGATTTTTCGTATCCATCCGCCATTCCACTTATCCTGATTTTCCCATTGCTGTGGAAAACCGATACCTGGCTTGGTTTCAACATTATTAAACCACGCATATTCCACGCCTTTACGGGAAGTCCAAACGTTTTTGCAGGTCACCGAGCAAGTATGGCAACCGATACATTTGTCCAGATTTAATACCATACCTATTTGTGCGCGAATTTTCATTGTGCCTCTCCCGACGCGGTTTGTTCTTCCAGCCAATCCACTTTGCTCATTTTGCGGATAATGACAAATTCATCTCGATTTGATCCTACCGTGCCGTAATAGTTAAAGCCATAACTTAATTGAGCATAACCGCCGATCATGTGCGTGGGTTTAAGGGTTGCACGGGTCACCGAGTTTTGTATACCACCGCGTCCACCCGTGGTTTCTGAACCTGGCATATTGACGATTTTTTCTTGAGCGTGATACATCATGCATAAGCCTTCGGGTACTCGTTGACTGACTACGGCTCTAGCAACCAGTGCGCCATTCACATTAAAGGCTTCTATCCAATCATTGTCTTTAATGCCCACTTTTGTGGCATCAATTTCACTCATCCATACGATAGGTCCACCGCGTGATAAGGTCAGCATGAGTAGATTGTCGGTGTAGGTGCTGTGTATGCCCCATTTTTGATGAGGTGTCAGAAAATTCAACACCAGTTCATCATTACCATTGGGCTTTTGACCTAAAATGGGTTTGATAGAACGAGTATCTACCGGCGGTTTATAAACGCACAAGGTCTCACCAAAAGCGCGCATCCAGCTATGATCTTGATAAAACTGTTGGCGACCGGTTAGGGTGCGCCATGGAATGCGTTCATGGACATTGGTATAACAAGCGTTGTAGCAAACTTGCTCAGATTCCAGACCGCTCCAAGTCGGTGAAGAGATGATCTTGCGGGGCTGCGCCTGTACGTCACGAAAACGAATTTTGTCGTCTTCTCTAGGTAGCGCTAAATGGGTATGGTCGCGTCCGGTAATTTTACTCAAGGCTTCCCAGGCTTTAACGGCAACATGGCCATTGGTTTCGGGTGCTAGCATCAAAATCACTTCGGTCGCATCAATATCCGATTCAATGCGAGGCAGACCTTTACTGATGCCTTCATCTGTCACTAATCGATTTAGCTCACCCAGTTGCTGGACTTCAGTTTCGGTATTCCAAGCAATACCTTTACCGCCATTACCAACTTTACTCAGCATGGGCCCCAATGAGGTGAACATTTTGTAAGTATTGGGATAATCACGCTCAACAATCACCAGTGACGGCATGGTTTTTCCCGGAATCGGCTCGCATTCACCTTTCTTCCAGTCCTTGACATCAAAGGGCTGGGCCAGTTCTCCGGGCGTGTCATGTAGCACCGGTACGGCGACGATATCTTTTTCTAGTCCTAAATGACCTACAGTGAGTTCTGAGAATTTCTTGGCGATACCTTTGTAAATATCCCAATCAGAACGTGATTCCCATGCGGGATCAACCGCTTTGGACAAGGGGTGGATAAACGGGTGCATATCTGAGGTATTGAGGTCATTTTTCTCATACCAAGTTGCCGTCGGTAAAATGATATCCGAATACAAACAGGTTGTGGACATCCGAAAATCCAGTGTTACCAGTAAGTCGAGTTTTCCCTCTGCGGCCGTTTCATGCCAGAGCACTTCCGAGGGTTTTTCACCCTCATCATCACCTAGGTCTTTGCCTTGTATACCATGCTTTGTGCCTAGTAAATACTTTAAAAAGTATTCATGGCCTTTGCCTGAAGAGCCTAATAAATTGGAGCGCCACACAAACATATTGCGTGGAAAGTTTTTGGGATTATCAGGGTCTTCGCAGGACATTTTCAAACTGCCGTCTTTCAGGCTATTCACGACATAATCAATCGGTGCTATACCAGCGACTTCCGCATCGCGCACCACTTGTAAAGGATTGGTTTGTAATTGTGGCGCTGAGGGTAACCAGCCCATGCGTTCAGATTTAACGTTAAAGTCGATCAAACTGCCTTGCCAGTCTTCAGGCTTGGCAGTCGGCGATAAAATCTCGCTGACTTTAAGGGTTTCGTAACGCCATTGACTTGTGTGACTGTAGAAAAACGAGGTGCTGTTCATTTGTCTAGGCGGACGTTTCCAGTCCAAACCAAAGGCGAGCGGTAACCAACCCGTTTGAGGTCTGAGTTTTTCTTGGCCTACATAATGCGCCCAACCGCCACCGGACTGCCCGACGCAACCGCAAAGCATCAACATATTCATGATGCCGCGATAAGTCATATCCATGTGATACCAATGATTAATGCCGGCACCCAGTATCACCATCGAACGACCTTGAGTTTTTTCGGCATTAGTCGCAAATTCCCGCGCCACTGCAATGACATTTTTCCGAGTAACACCGGTGATTTTTTCCTGCCACGCTGGCGTGTACGGAACATCTTCATCATAAGAGCTCGCGACATTGCCACCACCCAAACCACGATCTATACCATAGTTAGCCACCAGCAAATCAAATACCGTAGTGGCTAAGACTTCTGTGCCATCGGCTAGGGTGATTTTTTTAACGGGCACATGGCGTTTTTGAATAGCGTCATGAGCGGAATGGGTGAAATGTGGATGTTCGGAACCACCAAAATAAGGAAAGCCGACACTAGCAGTCGCATCTTTATGATCAATCAAGCTTAAGCGCAAGCTGATAGGCTGATTGTCTACGGTTTTTTGTTCTATATTCCAATGCCCGCTTTCACCCCAGCGAAAGCCGATAGAGCCACAAGGCGGAACAATCTGGCCACTGATTTCATCATAAGCGACTGTTTTCCAATCAGGGTTATTATCTTGACTTAAGTTGCCTATAAAGTCGGATGCCCTCAAGAAGCGATCTTGCACATAAGCGCCGTCCTGTTCTTTAAGTATCACTAGAAAGGGCAGGTCGGTATTCTCACGGACATACTGATTAAAATAAGGGCTTTGGCGCTCAACATGAAATTCTTTGAGGATAACGTGTCCTATCGCCATCGCCAATGCCGCATCGGTACCCTGTTTGGGGTGCAACCACAAATCGGCAAATTTACTGGCTTCTGAATAATCAGGGCTGACCACGACAATCTTGGCACCTTTATAACGCGCTTCGGTCATGAAGTGCGCATCAGGCGTTCGAGTTTGCGGGACGTTTGAGCCCCATAACATCAAAAAGCCAGCGTTATACCAATCGGCTGATTCAGGGACATCGGTTTGCTCGCCCCAAGTTTGCGGGGATGCCGGTGGCAAATCGCAATACCAGTCATAAAAGCTCATACTCACGCCGCCGATCAGCGACAAATAACGACTACCGGCGGCATAAGACACCATAGACATGGCGGGTATAGGCGAAAAACCAATAATACGATCGGGGCCGAAGGTTTTTGCCGTATAAATATTGGCCGCAGCGATAATCTCGTTGACTTCTGCCCAGTTGGCGCGAACCAAGCCCCCTAAGCCGCGTTTGGATTTATATTCAGTGCTTTTTATAGGATCTTCAACGATGGATGCCCAAGCATCAACGGGATCTAAGCTTAATCTAGCTTCACGCCATAGTCTGACCAAACGGCCGCGTATCATGGGGTATTTGAGGCGATTGGCGCTATATAAATACCAAGAATAACTGGCACCGCGAGAGCATCCTCGTGGTTCGTGATTGGGTAAATCAGGACGCGTACGCGGATAATCGGTCTGTTGGGTTTCCCAAGTCACTAGCCCATTTTTAACATAGATTTTCCAGCTGCAAGAACCCGTACAATTGACGCCATGCGTAGAGCGCACAATTTTGTCGTGTTGCCAGCGTGATCGATAACTGTTTTCCCAGCTACGATCTTCATTAGTCACTACCCCGTGATCACCGGAGAACGTGTCTACTTTTTTCTTGAGAAACAGCAAGCGATCGAGGAAGTGACTCATAATGATTGACCTATAATTTTAGAGTTTTACTGATTCCCAAACGCAAGCTTGGGAATGTGGTAGCTAAAGCTGCAAGTTTTGCGAAAATCAACACGGCATAGCCGCTGTTTTACGTGCGTAATTCCACCAGGTAATCGCTATGCAAATGATGTAAAAAGCAATAAAGCAATACAAGGCAGCATCCGGTCTACCCGTCATGCTGATTGCAGTACCGTAACTCTTAGGAATAAAAAATGCACCATAAGCAGCGACCGCCGAACTAAAGCCTAAGACTGCCGCCGCTTCTTTAGCAGCGTCTTTTCGTGCTTGAGCCAGAATGTCTGCGGCTTGTCCTTTGACAGCGCACAAACGTTCGGTCATAAAAATAACGGGAATCATCCGAAATGTTGAACCATTACCAATGCCTGTGGTGATAAATAACAGCATAAACATGGCAAGAAAGCCCCAGAAATTACCTAGATTTCCCTCAGCCGGCATGAAATGCAACACGCCCAATACTGCCATTATCATGATGAAGAAGTTCCACAAGGTGACTTGTGCGCCGCCCAGTTTATCGGCCAACCAGCCACCGACGGGTCTAATTAAAGCACCAACCAAAGGGCCTAAAAAGGCGTATTGGGTTGGATTAATGTCAGGAAACAAGATTTTGATTAACATGGGGAAACCCGCTGAATAACCAATAAAAGAACCGAAAGTTCCGGTATAGAGCCAGCACATCAACCAATTGTGTTTACGTTTAAAAATGACGGATTGCTCTTTAAAGGAGGCTTTAGCTGAGGCGATATCATTCATGCCAAACCAAGCGGCAATACTGGTCGCAATAATAAATGGCACCCAAATAAAACCAGCATTTTGTAACCAGATGTTTTTAGTTACCTCTGCCTTAACCCACAGTTGTGGCTCGCCGCCCCATGAACCGAATACGCTCATAGCAATAACCAACGGCACTACAAACTGCACGGTACTGACGCCTAAATTACCCAAGCCGGCATTTAAGCCCAGCGCTGTGCCTTTTTGTGCTTGTGGATAAAAAAAGCTAATGTTCGCCATGCTGGAGGCAAAGTTACCACCACCAAAGCCGCATAATAAAGCTAATACCGCCATTAAAATATAAGGCGTTTCAGTATTTTGTACGGCAAAGCCTATCCAGATCGACGGCAATAATAACGATAGCGTACTAATAGTTGTCCAACGACGGCCACCAAAAATAGGCACCATAAAGGAATAGAAAATCCGTAAGGTCGCTCCAGATAAGCCCGGCAATGCTGTCAACCAGAACAATTCATTAGTGGTGTATTTAAAACCGATACTGGGTAAATTAATAACCACCACGCTCCAGACCATCCATACAGCAAAGGCTAATAATAAGGCGGGTATGCTGATCCATAAATTGCGTGTGGCAATATGTTTCCCCGTTTTTTCCCAGAAGCCGGGCTCTTCAGGACTCCAATCCGTCAATATCAATGAAGAAGGGTGACTTAGTTCAGGTAAGTCAGTTGAAACTCTAGCTAATTCAGGTACAACGCGGCGCTCCATTCTGGCAATAGAAAAGTGCATCCAAGTAAGTGCGATAATGACTAAAGCAAACAATAGCATGAAGCAACTACTCCAGATGCCAGTCAAATCATTCAACATGCCGAACGTCAATGGGAGTAAGAAGCCGCCTAGACCTCCGATCATACCGACGGCACCGCCTACAGCACCGATATTATTGGGGTAATAAACTGGGATATGTTTGTAGACGGCAGCTTTACCAAAAGACATAAACAGCGCTAACACCGATGTCAGAAAGATAAAGCCCGCAGGTCCCATGGCTAGGCTAAAGCTGATATCACCCTTAATGCCATGTATCAAATAATCGGTAGGTGGATAGGACAGAAAAAAAGTACAGATGGCTGCGACAATAAATGTCCAGTACATGATTAAGCGGGCGCCGTAGCGATCTGCTAACCAACCACCTACGGCTCGAAACAAACTGGCAAAAATCGAAAACAAGGCCGCCAGCATACCTGCGACCTTAATATCAAAGCCGTAAGCACCTACCAGATAACGAGGTAACCACAGCGCTAAGGCGACAAAGGCGCCAAATACACAAAAGTAATACAGTGAAAAGCGCCAAACTTGAATGTTTTTAAGAGGCTCTAGTTGTTTTATAAAGGAGTCTGGCTTGGCACCCGATAAACGCCTCGCTTTGAGCATAGGGTCATCGTCACTAAAAAGCCAGAAAACGATTGCCATCAGCAATAAAACTGCTCCCCATAGTTGCGCGACAGCATGCCAACCAAAGGCAATCATCACAAACGGTGCGGTAAATTTTGTGATGGCAGCACCGATGTTACCCAAACCGAAAATACCCAAGGCCGTGCCTTGTTTTTCGGTAGGAAACCAGCATGAAGTATAGGCGATACCTACAGCAAAAGAACCCCCTGCAACACCAATACCTAGTGCGGCTACTAAGTACATCAGGTAAGTATCAACGGTCGTTAATAGAAAGGTAGCGATAGCTGAGGTCACCATAACTATCGTATAGATAATCCGGCCACCGTATTGGTCGCTCCATATACCTAATACCAGCCGAATTAAGGAGCCAGAGAGTATTGGCGTACCTATCAGCAAACCAAATTCGGTTTCACTTAAGCCTAAGTCTTTTTGAATTTGCAGGCCGATGATGGAAAAGATAGTCCATACGGCAAAGCAGGTGGTGAAGGCAACAGTACTTAAGGCGAGTGCCCGTGATTGCTGGTTAGGTGTAACATCATTAGTGGTAGACATGATAAGCCTTGTTGACGGGTAAAATAGTGAGTCTTTATTGTTACGAGCGATTTAATGAACAGTTCGTAACAATTAAATTTTAGTCATTGATTTCAAAAGAAGCTGACCTATATGAGTTATATGCTAACGTTAAATGCTGCATAGAAAATACCCCACATAAGGTAGTTCTTTTGTTGAAAACTAGCAACATAAAAATACTTGCTATTTGTAAGGTAGATAGTTATTTTAGAATGACCGTTTTGGAGTGATGCGATAACTGCTGGTTATTTAAAATAGAGGAGCGTTAATGTCACTGTTTAAGTGTTCATTTCGTTTAATGATATAGCCATAAGCTTAAGGTAAGATTCAATTTTTCAGCTACTGAAAGTAGGTGTTTCTTTGTTTTAACTACAGCAGTATTAAGTATGTGTGACCTGTTTTATTAATAATAGAGCGCATACAAAATGCATTAAAAGTGCTCTGTAAGTACTGCTAAGGAATAGTGGGAACTTTATGGTGGCTAATTTCTTGTGTTGGAGTTAACGGCTAATCTTGCTGACTACTACGTTGATCTGGTTGAATTGTCATGCAATCTTGCTAAGCACTCATCAAATGATTAGCGAGTGCTCCTTAACAAATGGCATAAGGCCTCAGCAAGATTGATGGAGTGCTATATCAGATTAAAGGACGCTTAATAAAATCAGTATTTTGGAGCTAACGATTCGAATAGCGCTACGTTATGTTGACGGAGTGCTCAGTGAGTTTTAACTAGCGCTCTCATTGGGTTTTGTTTTTTCGCCAAAAATAAACACCTGCAGCGATACTGCCAACTATAAAGATAACCATTAAAATTGGATACTGATAAAGTAAATCAAAAGTTGCCCCTATACCATGTGTTGTATGTTGAGAATAAGGTCCCATGATGCGCTCCACTATATTAAAAAAATTGATTGAAAGCTGAGTATAAATACCCTGTGGTTTTTAATCGGCTAATTTAGAACTTACCTTAAAAATGCGCATTGTCCAGTATAAATATGGTGATGATTTTTCTAATAGTCTTTAAGCAAAAAAACATTTGGCAACTCCCATTACTCTATATCAATGTGTACTTCATTATGCCTAAGAAACGGTAGTGTCCAAGGTGGATCGTAAGCTGCAGAACGTGCGGGAGATAAGGCCTTAAAACCTTGCTGATTAAGCCAGATACTTAAGATGCCGGCATTTTTTTCAATACCTGATTCACAAAGACTGCCCGTATACTGAATAACTGCGACTTTTTTATCCGGTAGTTCTTTAATAGTGACCGCTTTATCATTAGGGATAGGCGCAGTTGTGATGGAATAACCCTTAGGGAGCACAAACGCCATTAGCCATCGATCTTCAGATTTTTGCTGAATAACGGGAGCCGTCATGGCTAGAGTTTCAGTTTGTTGTTCCTGAATAACAGGTGCTGTCATCGCTAGGGTTTGCTGTTTTTGATTATTGCCAAAAATATATCCGGCAAGGCGTTGAAAGCCTTGGGTACTAGCATTTTTATAATCGGCGACTATCTCAGTTTCAGCGATAAGCAAGTCTGGATAGTGTCTGATCTGAATGTTCCCATAATCATTAAGTACTTGATAACTTGGTTGATCTGCCGTTCGTAAGCCAAACACACTGCAGCCTGTTAAGAAAATGGTGGTTAAAACAGCGATTAATTTTTTCATTGCATGACTCGGTTGTGTAGAGGGTACAAAGTGGCTATAGGAATTATTCCATAAAATAGATCTGATATCGAAAATATTAGATTTAACACCTGCTTAAAAATAGAAAATCTTTGTCATGTTAGTTGGTTCCATACTTTCCGATATCTGCATGTTGAGTAAGGATAGAGCGATTGTCTGGCTTGCTCGAGTTTTGGTATCTACTATAATTTAATAGTTGCTTGATTTTCGTGCGGAAATAAACTTAATATAGGCCGCATTTCAGTGGTGATCGGCAGCTTATAAAAAAAATAATAACGCTAGGCTAATTTAAATATCGATAAGCGTTAGTATAAATGCCACTCAACAACCCTAATTACTTAACCATTTCGTTAAACTTGCATACTCTGATGAAAAGAAAGCTAGCCATAATATTTGTAGTTGTATTGCTCTTTGCCGTTAATTTTAGCATTTGGAGCTACATTAATAACCCATTACAACTGCAGTCGTGGACTAAAACTACCATGGGCGTTACTTACGATCCCATGCGTAAGCAAGATACGCAAACCGGTAATACCTATCCTAGTATTGAGGATATGGATAGTGATTTAACCTTGCTGGCAGATAAGGTTCATGCCGTCAGAACTTACAGTATGCTTAAAGGCCAAGATAAGATTCCAGAATTGGCTGCTAAACATAATCTGAATGTGACCTTAGGCGCGTGGATAGACGGTAATCTGGAAAAGAATCGCCTAGAAGTCGATAAGTTAATTGAAGTTGGTCGTCAGAGTAACCCTAAAATTATCCGCTTGATGGTCGGTAATGAGGTGTTATTGCGTGCCGATATTACTAAAGCCGCGCTGATTGATTATATCCGTGAAGTTAAAAAGAACAGTTGGCATCCTGTCAGTACTTCTGAGACTTGGGATGTCTGGTTAAAAAATCCTGATCTTGTTGATGAAGTCGACTTTATCGCTATACACGTTCTACCCTTCTGGGAAGGTATCGCAGCTGACGAAGCGGTTGATTATGTTTTTGCTAGGTATCATGATGTGCAGCAGGCTTACCCTAATAAACCCGTCATTATTACCGAAGTAGGCTGGCCTTCAGATGGTCAACCTTTTAAACATGCGACCGCTTCAGTTTCTAATCAAGCCACTTTCTTGCGCGAATTTCTTAACCGAGCTGATGCCGAAAAAGTTAATTACTATATCGTTGAAGCCTTTGATCAGCCGTGGAAGAAATCTATAGAAGGTTCTGCCGGTGCTTATTGGGGTATTTTCAATGCTGACCGCCAAGCTAAATATCCTATGGATGGTGAAGTGCTGACTATGCCTAGTTGGCGCAATTGGGCAACTGGGGCTGCAGCTTTCAGTATGGTATTAATGGGTTTGTTCTTGTTTACTCGGACTACCTTAAAATTACCGGGTGTGGTGTTTTTTGGTTTAATCGCTAATTTGGCGGTATCTGTTATTTTTTGGTCGGCGTCTACAGGGGCGCAGCAATATCAAACCAAGCTCAGCGTGTTATTTTTGGGTCTAATGTTGCTGATGCAGATTATGGCCGTCGTTATCTTGTTAATAGAAGCTTTGGAAATCGCCGAAGTTATTTGGCATAAAAAAACAGCTAGAACCTTTCAGCCATTAACGCCCAGCGCTGATTTTAAATATCCTAAAGTATCATTGCATTTGCCTATCCATAACGAGCCACCGATGATGGTGCGCAAAACGTTGGAAGCTTTAGCTAAGGTAGATTACCCCAATTTAGAAGTATTGGTGATGGATAACAATACTAAAGACCCTGCCATTTGGGAGCCAGTACGAGATGATTGTGAACGTCTAGGGCCAATGTTTCGGTTTTTCCATTTGGAAAATTGGCCTGGCTTTAAGGCAGGGGCGATTAATCATGCGCTGGAACAAACCGCAGAAGATGCAGAAATTATTGCCGTTATCGACAGTGACTATGTGTTGTCACCCGATTGGCTTAAGTGTATGGTGCCTTATTTCGATAATAAAAATGTTGGTTTTGTGCAATCACCACAAGATTATCGCGACCGTGATCAAAGCGCCTTTAAATCTTTTTGTTATTGGGAATATGCTGGATTTTTTAATATCGGTATGGTGCAGCGCAACGAATATAACGCGATTATCCAGCATGGCACGATGACTATGATTAGAAAGTCAGCCTTGTTGGAAGTAGGCAATTGGGCGGAATGGTGCATCTGTGAAGATAGCGAGCTAGGTTTGCGTTTGTATGAAGCCGGCTATGATTCGGTTTATGTGAAGGATTCTTTTGGTCGCGGCTTGATGCCTGACACTATGTCCGGTTATATGACACAACGCTTTCGTTGGGTTTATGGAGCGATGCAGATTATTAAAGGTCATTGGACTAGCTTTTTGCCGGGTCAAAAATCCCCATTAACAGCTGCACAACGTTATTATTTTATTGCTGGTTGGTTACCTTGGTTTTCTGATGCGCTCGCTTTATTCTTTACGACAGCTAGTTTGGTGTTAACAGGAATCATATTGACTGATCCCATACACAGTGAGTTACCGGCTAATGTGTTTTTATTACCCACTGTTGGTTTATTTAGCTTTAAAATTTTACGAGGCTTATGGCTTTATCAGGCTAGAGTTCCTTGCTCAGTATGGAAGTCACTAGGTGCTGCTTTAACAGGACTATCTTTAACGCACACTGTAGCAAGAGGCACTATACAAGGCTTGTTTACTTCAGGTAAGCCTTTTATGCGTACCCCTAAATATGAAAAACAAGGACCTTTGTTTTCTGGATTAATGACCATTAGGCAAGAGTTGTTCTTATTGATATTGTTGAGTTCGGCTATAGCAGCGATGTGCTCCATAGAACATTTCGATAACTTAAGCGGTCGCTTATGGATCGCTGTTTTATCGGTACAGGCGGTGCCTTATGTGGCTGCTTTATTGACATTGTTGATTAGTATTGCACCG
>QVQF01000091.1 GCA_003584895.1 Methylococcales bacterium | reverse complement strand
GACAGGAACTTCAGTTGACGTATCTAATGACACCAGCTTATCAGGTGGCACTACTCGTTACAGCAACAGCAGCAATGCAGTAACGCTGAATACCAGTGTTACTGCTATCAACGATGCTCCCACAATTATCGACCTACCTGCGACTTCCACCAATCTTTACATACAGTCTGGAACTGCTGTAGTGCTAGAAAGCATCGCCACCTTGACCTTGGTCGATCAAGAATTGGTCACCGAACGCAATAATTGGAGCGGCGCGACGCTAACTGTTACCCGTCAAGGCATTTCAAGTGCCGATGACCAATTCGGCGCCAGCGGCAGTCTTAGCTTAACTGCCAGTAATTTGCTGGTCAGTTCAACCAATATAGGCAGTTACACCAACAGCGGCGGCACCTTAGAGCTTACCTTTAATAGTAATGCCACTGCGTCTTTAGTTAATACAGCCTTACAGAATATTACTTATAGCAATGCAGTCACTACCCCTGGTGATTTAAGTTATAACAGCGTGATTTTAGCTATCACCATTAATGACCAGAACAACAATAATACGGGTAGCGGCACAGCAGGTAGCGGACAAGATCAAGGCGGCGGCGGCCTATTAACGGCCGTTGGCACTATCACCGTCAACATCGACCGTCTACCGGTCACTCCTGCTCAAACTACTAGCATTACCGAAGATGCAACACCTAACACAGCTACCGGAAATGTCATTTCAGGCGCCGGCGCTAGCAATAGCCCTGCCACTGACCAAGATGGCGATACATTAGCGGTGCAGGGTATAGTATCTGGAAGCAATAGCGGTCCGGTGAGTAATACCAATGTCGGTAACACAGTATCTGGTAACTACGGTAGCATCGTGCTGAACACCGATGGCAGTTACACCTATACGCTGAATAACAATAACCCTACGGTCAACGGACTATTGACTAGTCAAACCCTACAGGATACTTACACCTACACTATTAATGACGGCAGAGGCGGCACCTCAACCACTACGCTGACGATCACCATTAATGGCCATACTGATGGCGCACCCACTATTACGCCAGTAGATGCTAACGATAGTGCACCGGGTCAAATCACTGTTTATGAAAAGGGACTGGTTACACCTTCAGATAATAGCCAAACAACCACAGGCGCTATTACCCTCAGTGCACTGGATGGCTTAACGAGCGTCTCGGTGGCTGGGCAATCTTTTAACGTCGAAGCCTTGAATCACTTAACCACTACACCGGTGGCGATAACGACTAGCAGTGGCATTCTGACGCTGACCGGCTTTACAACCACGACGAGTGTCGGCGGTGTAACGACCACTGGCACTTTAAATTACAGTTACAGCTTACCTCATAACCTCATTCAAACAGGGGGAACTGACAGCACTGATACTATCGCTTTAGTCATTACTAACGCGGCGGATACTAGCAGCAATGGTAGTTTAGTCGTCGACATCATTAATGATGTGCCTACCGCTAACCCTGATACAGCCAGTGTTACTGAAAGCAACACTGCCGTAATCGTCTCCGGCAATGTAGTCACTAACGATCGTATTGGTGCTGACACGACAGCAACGCCCGTATCTGCTGTCAGCTTTAACGGCGTTCCTTACACAGTAGGCTCTGCTTTTGCCTCAACTTACGGCAACCTGATCCTCAACGCTGATGGAAACTATACTTACACACTAAATAACAGCAATGCTGCGGTATCGGCACTACCTTTTGGACAAACACTAACCGAAACTTTTACTTACACTATCACTGATAGCGATGGCAACCATAGCACCACAGTATTAACTATTACTATCAACGGTACTTTTAGCTCACCAGGTTCAAGTATTCAGTTAGCTAACCCGACTCCTTCGCCGTTTACATACTCGCCTCCCAGTACTCCTAGCACTGTAACTGTAATGAACCCTGTTTCTGGTGCTAAAAATGAAGCTACTACTAGCAGCAATGATTTTTCCTCTCCATCACAACAAGCTAAATCACAAGATAACGCCTTAAATTTCGAACTATCGCTAGTAGGATCTGTTCGTAACCAGTTGGTCACGGAGAACCAAAATTATTCCTTTCAAATCCCCGCTTCAATATTTGTGCATAGTAATCCTAATGAACAATTGGTTTTTGAAGCTACAACCAGCTCAGGTAAAGCTTTGCCCGCTTGGTTAAACTTTGATCCAAAAACCTTAAAGTTCTCTGGTGTCCCGCCTAAAGGTGTTACGCCAGAAACGGTAACAGTGACGGCTAAAGATAGTTATGGCAAAGAAGTGAGTGCTACTTTTAAAGTTGGCATTAGTAAAGAGGATAATACCCAAACAAAACCCCAATTAGATAATCAGCAAGGAGATATCCCTGTATTACCTAATACACCGAGTCCCAATGCCAGCATTCAAAAACCTATAAGCAATACTCGCTTGGTTAATCATTTTGAAGCACTGCATAGCAAACAAAGCTTTACCCAACAAGTACACATGGCAGGAAAACTAAGTCGACTGCAAGAAAGTCGTGCCCTGCTAGATAGCTTAAAAAACCTGTAATCATTTAACTCATTAATTCTCTTACTATGTCTTTTTACAAAACCGTTAGTCTTGCCTTGATAGCAAGCACCTTAAGCAGTTGCTCCATTACGCCACAACCCATAGATGCCCAATCGCGCTTAAACACTATGTTGAGTGACCAAACAGAAATTTATAGTCACCAGGAACCTATCACTCAGCCTTTGACTTTTTATGATGCCTTAGCACGGGCTCTTAAATATAACTTTGATCATCGTTTAACTATGATGGAAAAAGTATTACAAGATTCTCAACTTGAAGTGGCTACACTCAACATGTTGCCACGATTGGCGGTTGATGCGGGCTATATGGGACGACAAAGTGAGCTGGCATCATCTAGCACTAATGTGACTACACGTGTCCAATCTTTGGTGCCGTCAACATCTCAAGATACTAACCGAGGTGTTGCTGACTTGGCCTTTACTTGGAATTTACTCGACTTTGGTACCAGTTATTTTCAAGCCAAACAACAAGCGGACAGAATCTTAATCGCGCAAGAACGTCGCCGTAAAGTAATCAATAATTTGGTTAAAGAAGTGCTGTCGGCTTATTGGAGTACTAATATTGCTGAACGCTTATTGCCACAACTGATACCGGTACTGGCCCAAGCAGAAGAAGCGCTTAAATTAAGCAAAGCTATCGGCGAAGACCGCTTGCAACCAGTGGTGGGCGTCCTAGAATATCAACGTAGTTTGTTACGTGTCATTGCTCAATTAAAAAAACTAAGAGCCGATTTAAACTCTGCTAAGCCTAAATTAGCCGGTTTAATTAATGTCCCTATGAACTCTAACTTTACCTTGGCGCATCCTGAACAAACCCCAGAAGCACCAGTATTAAAATCTACGCCAGCTGAATTAGAAAGCATGGGCTTGTTCTTTAGACCAGAATTGCGTGAAGAACTTTATCAGGAACGTATCAGTCGTAACGAAGTCTGGAAAGAACTGTTAAAAGCTATGCCAGGTTTAACCATTCCTCTTTCAGCTAACTGGGATAGCAATTCCTTTTTGGTACACACAACGTGGCTGGAAGCGAGTGCACGCACAACTTTTAATTTAGTTAATTTGGTCTCAGCACCTAAAACATGGAAAACAGCCCAAACTCAAATTGAAGTGGCCAAAACTCGACGCAAAGCTTTAAGCATTGCTGCTGTAGTGCAAATTAACATTGGTTATCAGCAATATCTTAAAGCCTTAGACGGTTATCAAAGTGCCAGTGAATTAAGCAATATAGACCAAAGCCTGTTTAAAGCCATTAGCAATAATACCGAAGTTGACGCGGGCTCTGAGCTAGATCGTATTCACGCGGCAACCTCAGCTTTAGCCTCTCAACTAGAAAAAGAGCAAAGTCTAGCCGATGTTTATACTGCTTTAGGCAATATTTATGCGTCTATTGGCCTTGACCCTGCTAGCGGCATTATTGAACATGTCACTGTACGAACACTGTCAGTTCAACTAGAAAAGACTTTAAACCGCTGGTATGCCGGTGATTTACCCAAACTTCCAGAAATATCTACACCCCCAACACAGGAAGCCATCACAGAATGAGTTTTCGCTGCTTATTACTAACTTTGAGCTTGGTATTTTGGCAACTGCCGGTACTGGCCGAGGCTCAATTTATGAGTTCAGACCTGCATTTACGCGCACAACTTAAATCTAGGCAAAGCACTCTGATTTCTAGTGAAATTAGCGCTAGAATCAGCCAGCTTAAACTGCATGATGGGGAACGTTTTAGTGCCGGACAAGTGCTAGTGGGCTTTCATTGTACTCTTGAGGAAGCCCAATTAAGCAAAAGCCAAGCGACTCTTGGCAAAAAACTTAAAGTCTATGAAGTTAATCAACAACTAGAAACTCGCCGTTCAATTGGTGCCTTAGAACTCGCTGTATCTAAAGCCGAGGCAGAAGAAGCTAAAGCCGATGTTCGTATCACTCAAGCTATGCTGGATCGATGTGTGATACATGCTCCTTTTTCTGGCAGAGTCTCTGAAGTCAATGCTCGTCTTTATCAATCAGTCCGTCCTGGCGATCCATTGCTAGAAATTTTAGATGATAAAGACTTAGAAATTGAGTTTATGGCACCTTCTCGTTCCATGCCCAACCTAACGGTGGGTAAGCATTTTAAAGTCACCTTAGATGAAGTCGCTAAATCGTATACTGCTGAAATCACTAAAGTGGGCGGCAAGGTCGATCCTGTTAGTCAAACCATTAAAGTGTATGGTCACATTATTGATAAAGCGGATGAGTTGTTACCGGGCATGAGCGGTGCAATAGAATTTATCAGCAACCCATGACAGAACTTCCTGATCCTCGCTTAATAAGGCTGACACTTTTACTGCAGTTAGAATCACGCGCTAGGTTAGCGCCTGCTGCAGAATTGCCTTATGTCATAGTCAATGAAACTAGCGAGTTACTGCCTTATCGACAGGCAATACTGTGGAATAAAGCTAGCAATACTATTAACGCCGCTTCAGGCGTTGTCAGTCTAGAAAAAAACAGTCCTTACGCACTTTGGCTGCTGCCTGTGTTAAAACACTTTAGTAACGATATTCGTGCCGATAATATTGCAGAATTTAGTGCTAAAGACTTAGCTGAGGAACTGGCTCATGATTGGCCCAGTTGGGCACCTGAATATGCCTTATGGCTCCCCTTACCTGCTCCCTCAGGCGGCACTTATGTCTTGGTATTATTTAGAGAGACTTCTTGGCATGAAGCAGAGCTGCATTTACTGGCTTATTTAGGTGAAGCCTATGGCTATACCTTAGCGTTGTCGGAAGCTAATCAAACTAAAGTCTCTTGGCAAACGCATGTAAAAGGACACCGACGGGGGTTTATAGTCGGAGGTCTGCTACTGGCCGCAACTTTTTTTCCTATACATCAATCTGTGTTGGCTGAAGCGGAAGTAGTTCCTCATCAACCCAATCTGGTTAGAGCGCCGCTTGAAGGTGTAGTAGAAAACTTTTATGTATTACCTAATGAAAGCGTCAGTGCCGGCCAAAAATTATTTTCTTTAGATAAGGCGCAATTACAAAGCCGTCTTAATGTCGCTGAAGAAACGCGTGATATTGCCCAAACTGAATATTTACAAATGACCCAGCAAGCCTTACTGGATCCTACTGTAAAAGCTAAATTAGCCGGTTTAAAAAGCAAATGGGATCAACAAAACTCAGAAGCCGATTATGTACACACCCTACTCGAGCGTTGCGAGGTCGTGGCCAATCAATCAGGTGTCGCCGTATTTGATGATCCCAATGATTGGCTGGGACGTCCTGTTACTCAGGGTGAAAAAATTCTAGCAATCGCCAATCCTCAAACGATTGATTTGGAAATACGCTTACCCATGGATGATTTAATCGAACTGCAGGCAGGCGATTTGGTGCAGTTTTTCTCTAATGTATCTCCCCATCAACCTTTACAAGCTAAATTGACTTATTTTAGTTATCGTACTAGTCCTACTCCAGCGGATGTTATGGCTTATCGACTTAAAGCAGAATTTACTGAGGGCTCAGAGTTACCGCGTTTAGGTTATCACGGTATTGCTAAATTATACGGTACACGTAGACCCTTTTTGTTATGGTTGCTACGCAAGCCATTACGTACGGCAAGACTCTGGTTACCATGGTAGAAAGCTTAGCAAGCTGGCCACAACTACGTGAAGACTTAGCTATTTATCCAGGACCTAGAGCACTTGATGGTTCACCTACTTGGACTTTATATGATCAAGCTGCACATCGCTATTATCGATTAGGTTGGTTAGAGTTCGAATGTTTACAATATTGGTCATTAGCTAACGCAGAACAAATTGTCGCAGCCATCGAACACTCTACACCTATAAGTACCTCAATCTCGGAAATTGAAGCTTTTGCTAAATTCCTCCTCAATCATCACTTATCTAAACCTAAAGGTGCCGAAGCGAGTCAGTTTTTAGCTCAGCTTAAAAAGAACTCACATACTGGGTTTTGGCTATGGCTATTGCATAACTATTTGTTTATGCGCGTACCCTTATTAAAGCCTGGGCCTTTTTTAAAAAGAGCTCTGCCCATCGTTAACCTATTTTTTAATCGCCGCAGCTTGCTAATATTACTATTAGTGTCTGTATTAGCGGCTTATCTAATCACGCAGCAATGGACAAGTTTTAGCCATAGTTTTCTTTATGTAGTTACACCAGAAGGCATGCTAACGACAGCGGTCATGCTGTCATTAGCTAAGCTAATACACGAGTTAGGTCATGCTTTAGCTGCCAGCCATTTTGGCTGTCGTGTGCCTAGCATGGGTATCGCTCTTATGATGGGTTTCCCGGTACTATGGACCGATGTTACCGATGCTTGGCGTTTGCCTCGTCGCCAAGATCGTTTAATCATTGATGCTGCAGGCATGTTTGCCGAATTGATATTGGCAGCCTTAGCAACCTTGTTATGGGCTTTATTACCCGATGGCTCTTTGCGCAGTGGGGTTTATGTTTTGGCTAGCTCAACCTGGTTAGTCACCTTAGCCATCAATCTAAACCCTTTTATGCGTTTTGATGGCTATTATTTACTCACTGATCTACTCGACATTGCTAATCTACAAGACCGTTCCTTTGCTTTAGCGCGTTGGCATTTACGCGAATGTCTATTTCGCTTTAACTTATCACCACCTGAATTATGGCATAAAAATCGACAACGTTTACTCATTGCCTATGCTTACGCGACTTGGGTTTACCGCTTATTATTATTTACCGGCATCGCTTGGGCGGTTTATCATTTTTTCTTTAAAGCACTGGGTTTAGGCTTATTTGCCGTAGAAATTATCTGGTTTGTCGCTAGGCCTATTTTTAAAGAAATCGTTATTTGGCGTGAGTTATTTACGAAGCAAGACGCTAGTCCTAGACCTCATCTAGCTTGGTCTATACCTATTATAGCTATCGCCATACTCGTTGTACCTTGGCAAACACATATACTGATTCCAGGCTTACTTAAAGGGACAGCTGAATTTATCTTATATAGTCCTCAACCCTCAAAGGTTAAACACGTATTAATTCATGAGGGTGATGCAGTTACAGAAGGACAAGTACTGTTGGAATTAACCTCGCCAGACCTTGATTTTCGTATACATACCGCTGAACTACGTTGGGCTGAGTTAACGCAACAACTCGCATCACAGAGCCTTGACTTGACCTTAGCTAGACATAACCCTATGGATATGGAAGCCTTACAGTCAACCTTAGCCGAACTACAAGGTCTGCACGCTGCATATGATAAACTGACCATACGTGCCAGCTTTAATGGCCAAATACGAGATTTATCTGACTCTTTGCGCTCAGGTGAATGGCTAGCAAAAGACGAACCCTTAGGTGTAGTGATTAGTCCCAGTAACGTAGTCATCGCTTATACTGAAGAAGCTGATTTACAACGCTTACAACTAGGAGCAAGTGGTGTTTTTTATCCTGATGGTGCTGATTTAGCGCCTATTTTAGTTAACGTACTCAGTATTGATCCTTCTGGCACACGCCAATTAAGTTTAGCTGAACTCAGTTCGCGCTATGGTGGCGCTATTGCCGTCAGAGAAGATGAGCAACATCACTTGATTCCTGAGCAAGGTGTTTATCGTCTACAATTAGACATTAAAAATACCAGCGATACACTTCCGTATGCCGTTCGAGGTCGATTGAAACTAACTACACCTGCTGAAAGTATATCTGGACGTTTAGTTCGTTCTGCACTTGCCGTTATGATCAGAGAAAGCGGCTGGTAAGTTTAAGATCATTTATACTGTCGGTATTTAAATATAAGTTTTGAGTAAAAAAACAAACAACTCAACCTACAGAGCTCAATATTTCCGCAATATTTCATGAACTATGTCTACTCAAATAAAGAACTCTAAAATAGCCGGTGTAGTATTAGCGGGGGGGCGTGCTAGGCGTATGGCTAATCAAGATAAAGGTCTAATTCAATTTAAAAATAGAGCGTTGATCAGTTATGCCCTTGAGGCCTTGAAAGCTGTTTCCGACCTAACCTTCATTAATGCCAATCGTAACCTCGTAGCTTATGAAGCCTTTGGCCTGCCTGTTATTACAGATCAAACCCATAGTTTTGATGGCCCTTTAGCGGGTATCTTAACGACGTTGATCCATACAGATACCGAGGTATTGCTTGTTATGCCCTGTGACACTCCCTATTTTAAGGCAGAACACTTACAACAGCTATTGACTGCTAGGACAGAACACGATGCCGATATTGCTATCGCTTTTGATGGTGTACAACTACACCCACTATTTTTAGCGCTTAAAGCTTCATTAACCCAGAACCTACAGGACTTTTTGGCTAGTGGTCAGCGTAAGGTTGGAGATTGGCTAAAGCCGCTAAATAGCGTCTATGTCGACTTTAGCCATGAGCCCACTATCTTTATAAATATTAATAGTTCAGATGAATTAGCGGCACTTGAAGCTCAAGATACCTAAACGACTTTAATGATTAATGACAGCTTTCTGTGACTCGGGATATTTATAATAGCGACTTTTATCTGCGGGCTCTGAAGAGCCTAAAACAGGCGGCTTAGTATTTTCTGTAACCGAACTAGGCAATTTGATTGATGTTTCTGCCACTGCTGCTTTAACAACCTTACTAATACCAGCCGGCACTTCAGACGTAGCTTTTTTAATAGGCAATGTTAACACCTTAGCGGTAGCCTCTTTTACTGGCGGATTAGGTATTTTGTAGCTGTCTGGTTTAATTACAGACTTGGCATCATTAATACTCACTACCTTATTAGCACTAGTCTTATCACTGGACGGCAAATTGTTTTTAACCACAGGCTTTTCAGATGACTGAGCTAAAGCAGGATTACTTGGATTTATTACGGTCTTTGGTTTTTCAGCAATCGATACTTTTGCAACAGGTGCTAATGATGACTGAACTAAAGTAGCATTGCTTGAAGCCACCACGGGCTTTGGTTTTTCAACATTTGTTGCTTTAGAGATAGGCTGTGCAGACAACTGAACTATAGCTGTGTTGCTAGGTGTTATTGCAGGCTTAACTTTCTCTGCAATCGTTACTTTTGTAACAGGTGCTACCGATGGCTGCACTACAGTTGTATTGTTTGAAGTAAGTATGGGCTTGGGTTTTTCAACAATCGTAGCTTTAGCAACAGGCGCTAATGATGGCTGAACTATACTAGTACTATTTGACGTCATTACGGGCTTAGCTTTTTCTGCAATCACTTCCTGATCTTCTGGTTTTGCCTGCGCCTCTTTAGTTAAACCATTAATCAACGGTGATAAAGTCGGCTTTAGAAATTTCATGATTTGCACAGGCAATGAACTGGTAAAGTGATAAAGCCCTGAGTTCTCGCCCTCGACATAAGCGGTCATCACCCCAAAGTATTTCTCGCCAATAAAAAAGGTAAAAGTAGCCGCCCGACTCACAAACTTTGACTCTATGAGTCGTCCACCTGGGCCCCAAATTTGCTTACGATGATCTCCAGTGCCGGTCTTGCCACCCACTGACAATAACTGACCCTGCTCATCTTTATAAATACCGTTTAGCCTTGAGGCAGTTCCACCTTCAACCACACCTACTAAGGCGCCCCTAGCTACTTTGGCAATTTCTGGAGCAAAAATCCTCTCACCTGGAGTAATCGTTTTATTAAGCAGAGTTTCATAAGGCGTACCTTGGGCATAATGCAAACTATCAAAACGCACCACAGGTAATTTTATACCATCATTAACCAGAATACCGGTCAGTTCGGCTAGAGCAGCTGGTCTATCACCTGAGGCTCCAATAGAGGTTGCATAAGAAGGCGTGAGTGCATCAAAGGGATAACCGACACGCTTCCAAGCGGTATGGATTTCATTAAAGGCATCTTCTTCCAGCAAGGTCATAATACGTTGTTGCTGGGCATTGACGCGATGATTTTTAAATAACCATCGATAGACTTCCTGGCGCTCATCGACACTGGCAGCCATGATTTGTTCTTGACTTGCTTTAGGGTGTTTGGCTAGAAAACCCGCCAACCATAACTCTAAGGGATGAATTTTGGTGATATAGCCTTGATCTTGTAGATCAAATTTTTCCACTGAGTATTTATCAAACAAACTATACGAATCGTAATCATTAGTCGTTACAGTTTTTGCAAAATGTTCTTTTAGAAAAGCAGTTAACGCGACCTCATCTTGATCAGGATAGACAGAGCGAAATAACATACTTAATCGTGCAGGGGTAACGCCGACCCTACCTGATAACATAGCCAAAACTTCTTTAGGTGTTTTATCTTTATATTTGGCATAAAAGCGTTGTAAATAAACACGCCCCTCATTATCAGCAAAACGCTGTAAATATTCATTTCGCTTTGGGTCATCAGGACTATCTAGCCAGCGTGCAAGACCATCTGGTTTATAAAGATGATGATAAACTACTTCACGCATCAAACGTATAAACACTAAGTTGACAGAATCGCGTAACGCATCGCGCACTGACATCATTTTCCCATCTTCATCGGGCGTAAAGTTATTAAAATGATGTAGGCCACCTCCAGTAAAGAAATATTCGCCAGGACTTGAAGAATAGGTTTTATCAAGAGCTCGATTAAGTAAATCTTCTAAATTGATTTTAGGCGTCAAACGTAACTGCTCGACCACCCAAGTCGACAAATTATCTCGTGGGTGTAGTTCTAGCGTATTTAAATTTTTGATAGATAATTTTTTGTACTGTTGATAGACATCAGTGACTAATTCAAGATAATGCACCATGGTACGTAATTTAGAAGTAGAGCCTAAATCTATTCTTATACCCTCGTTGATATCCAAAGGTTGATCATAATTATCGGTCTGAACTCGCAATAGATTACCGGCATTACTACGTTCAAATAACATCAGGCTATAGACTATAGGCGTAAGATCAGTGTTTTCATTTAGCAGCCGAAAACCTAATATACCTGCTTTGCGAGCGGCCTCAGGTTTACTTAATTGTTTAAGGGCATCAGTGACTGCTTGCTGAGTGTCATAATCTAAGGTGGTTTTAACGGTTAAATCTAAGCGATCTAGTTCATAATTTGATCTAACACCCAGTGCTTTAGCTAGACGAGTGCGTAATACATTTTGCGTCTTTCTTTCGGCCATAAACTTGGTAGGTGCACTAATGTTTCGATTCGGAGTTACGCTCGATAACTTTAATGCCGCATCACGCATAGCTACCGACACCACGCCTTGTTCAGTCATGACACGTAAATATCTATCGGTAAGCCTTTGTAAGGCATCAAAACCTCGCCCAAGAAAATACGAGGGTCTTCTTTGCGACAATAATATGTTTAACACTTGGCGATAAGCGAGTGCCTGTTGTGGAGTAATCTGCTTAGGTGGCTTTAACGCATCAGCTTTGAGTAATAGATTTGTCTGCTCAAAATCTGCATTAAACCAAGCGGATAAGCCATCACCTAAGCCATGCACTTCACCAAGCTTAGGTGTTGCGGCTAATGGCATTGAATTTAAATAAGACAGCGCTATTTCTTGTCTCATTTCAAGCGTATTCGGCCCCATTAAATAGGCGCGTACTGAAGCCGATCCCATCTGACGAAACTTATCCATAATGGAATTGGTGTAGCCATTCTTTGAATGTCGGTATTTTTCAAGTTGCGTCGCTAGCGTACTTCCACCAGGAACCGCACCCGTTACACCCAACTTATGAGCCATTAATTGCAAACCGGCAAAACCTAGACGATCCCATTCGATAGCAGGATTAACCGTACTATTATCGTCGCTTAGTAATTCTCTATTTTCTATATACAGTAAGGTGTTAAGAATTAATGGCGGGATCGCTTTAAAATTTGAATAACCATAAGCAGGGAATAATGCATTAAAAACGACTTGATCGTTTTTATCAGTAATACGAAGTCCAGCCTGACTTTTTTCATGATATACCGTAAATAAGCCATAATCAGCCAACTCAGTCATCATCGGTGAAACATAGGCTTGCGAGGTCACGCTAAAGCCTGTGCTTTCTAAACGCTCAATGACATCGGGTAATAAGGTATACCCTAACCTTTCGTCATATGGTCCATATTCAGGATAACGTATAGAGGTACTAGGGCCTGAAACTAATTTAAAGCTTAATTGTTCACTAATAGAAGATAAATAACGTGCCTGATATTTAGAGGTCTTAACTTCATCACGGACTAATTTAGTCACAACAAGGCCAATAACAACCAATGCCACAGCGATGTACACAGATCGAAACTTCTGCACTTTCTTTGGGGTACGCCTTCTCATAACGGCCATTGATGCTTGTTAAAAGATAATATTCTCAAACAAGGGGCACCTAAGATTAAGTTCTTAAGAATTGATTTCAAAATGATTATCTAATTTTTTAAGTTGTGCGTTAAAAGATGGGGTAAAGATAGCAAACATCAGAAACTTAATATTTTTAGCATTATAACAAATAATACAAAATACTTATCGCTCATCTATCCACTGCCCCCCTACTAATACTTGTAGCGGTTGATAGTCGCTTTTATAACTCATTTTTTGGCAGGCTTTTATCCAATATCCTAAATACAAAAATTCTTTTTTCATGCAGCGTGCTTGCTCAATTTGCCATAAAACCGCATAGACACCCAAGCTGGCGCTGGCGAACTTCGGATCAAAAAAAGTATAAACAGCAGATAAAGCGTTTTCAAACTGATCCACTACAGCAACACCTGCCAACTCATTGTCAATTGAAAACTCCACAAACAGGGTATCACACCAAGTAGATCCTAAAAAACCAAGATACTCTTCTGGGCTAGCTTTAGCCATATCGCCACTACCATGACGAATCATCTGATAACGTATATACAATTCGTAATGGGCTTGTTCAAATATTGCCGGTTTAACTTCGACTGTTATTTGACTGTTTTTAATTAGGCAGCGCTTTTGCCTTCTATTAGGCTTAAAGTGCTCTACCGCTAATCTAACCGGAATACATGCACTGCATTGAGCGCATTGCGGCCTATAAACCTCATCACCACTACGTCGAAAACCCTGTTCAATTAGCTGAGCATATAGGTCACTCGTTAATGCACAAGAAGGATGCACAAATACCGACTGAGCAGACTGATCATCTAAATAACTACACTCATGCGCTGCAGTTAAATAAAGTGGGATGGATATCATAGTTGTTGCCAAGCACAATCATTAGCAGGCTCATCACAATACTGATTAAGTAAGCCTATAAACTCACTGCGCTCACAATTGATCGCACCCAAACTCGCTAAGTGTTCGCTGTGGACCTGACAGTCAATAACCTGATAATCCCAAGCTTTAAGCTGTTCAACCAAGCTTACAAAAACAACTTTTGATGCATCCGTACAAGTATGGAACATAGATTCGCCAAAAAACACCTTTCCTAAAGCAATACCATACAAACCACCGACCAACTCACCATTCAGCCAAGCCTCAGCAGAATGAGCGTAACCAGATTGATGTAATCGACGATACGCTTGCTGTATATCGTCACTAATCCATGTTCCTTCACTGTAACTGCGTGGCTTTGCACAAGCTGCAATAACTTGATTAAAGGCTCGGTCAATAGTGAAGGTAAAAGTATTTTGACGTAATGTTTTACTAAGACTGCGTGATACTTTCAGTTGCTCTGGAAATAAAACTAATCTTGGATTAGGGGACCACCATAGGATAGGTTCACCTGGACTATACCAAGGAAATATTCCTAATCGATAAGCCTTAAGCAATCGTTTTTCTGACAAACAACCACCCGCTGCCAACAATCCATCGGGGTCAGTCATGGCTTTTGTTAAAGGAGGAAAATCTTGTCTTGGATTATGGGGATCTAATAATGTCAGTTGCATGAGTTAGTTTATTCACAAATACAGAAATCAAGGTGACATGTGTTGAGCCGCTTCTTTTCGCAACTCAACATGATGCCGAAGTTATATTAGGTTAAAAAACAACCTAGTTGTGTTAGATTTCTATTGAGTAATTAAAAATTACTTAGCAGTAAATATATTTATATTTACACTTATTTTTACTGCGGCGCACATACCGCTCATACTAATTCATCTAAGTATTTTTCAGCATCCAATGCGGCCATACAACCAGATCCTGCAGAAGTAATGGCTTGCTTATAAACCGAGTCCATCACATCACCAGCAGCAAAAACACCTTCAACGCTAGTTGCTGTCGCATTACCTGTAATACCACTTTTGACTTTAATATAGCCATGCTCCATAGCCAATTGGCCTTCAAAAATACTTGTATTCGGAGTATGGCCTATAGCGATAAATACACCATGCACATCTAAGTCGTGACTACTATCATCAAGGGTACTTTTAATTCTGACACCGGTTACCCCCATATCATCCCCTAGCACCTCTTCTAGGTAGGCATTCCATTCTATGACAACATTGCCTGTTTTAGATTTCTCAATCAATTTATCGGCAAGAATTTTCTCAGAACGAAATTTATCCCTACGATGAATGACCGTGACTTTTGAAGCAATATTAGATAAATACAAGGCTTCTTCAACCGCCGTATTTCCACCGCCAATTACGGCAATCGGCTTGTTGCGATAAAAGAAACCATCGCAGGTCGCACAAGCAGAAACCCCACGCCCCTTAAAGGCTTCTTCTGAATCTAAACCTAAATAACGAGCAGAAGCTCCGGTTGCGATAATCAGCGCATCACAGGTGTAAGTACCAGAATCACCCGTCAATTTATAAGGTTTAGTTGATAAATCAGTGGTATGTATGTGATCAAAAATAATTTCAGTTTCAAAGCGCTCAGCATGTAAGCGCATACGTTCCATCAGATCAGGACCTTGTAAACCTTCGACATCACCAGGCCAATTATCAACTTCGGTAGTCGTTGTTAATTGCCCACCTTGTTGCATACCCGTAATAATAACCGGTTTTAAGTTAGCTCTAGCTGCATAAATAGCCGCTGTATAACCGGCAGGGCCAGAGCCCAAAATCAACAAGCGACAATGTTTGTTAGTACTCATTTAAAATCCTCTATGTTCAGTAAGTTGCCTAAGATTATGCCCATGAAATAAGCTTTCGTAAATATTATTATGCATAACCTCAATTTAATGATACCAAAATGTATTCTTATGTTTTTTATATGGACAATAGTCATGTAGAATACGCAACTAATTACCACTTAACCCTGTTTTGTATGATTCCATACAAGTCGAGCTCTTAGATATGTCTGCAATAATAGATAAAAAACCGATCAGGGGCTTACGTGAAATTGGCATCCTAAGTTTTTTTACGGGAGCCTTATTTCTTTTATTAGCTTTATTTACCTTCAATACGGGTGATGCCGCTTGGACTCATAGTAGTGAACTCACAACGATCACTAATTGCTGCGGTGTTTTAGGCGCATGGATCGCAGATGTAATGCTAAGCCTTTTTGGCTTATCAGCTTATTTATTTCCTTTAATTATTACTTGGCATGGCTATTTAGTTTTCGCTGAGCCCCGCTTTAATGAAGAAAAACTATCCCTTTCCTTACGTAGCTTAGGTTCTTTAGCACTCATAGTTTCTAGCGCGGCTTTATCTTATCTATATATCTATCGTGTAGCTGTTCAATTGCCTGGCACTACAGGCGGCTATCTGGGCCAAGAAATTGGTGATAAAACTCTAGTGCTATTTGGCAATTCTGGCGCAACGTTGTTTTTAATCATGTTATTTCTTTCAGGCTTGACGCTCACTACCAATCTATCATGGCTTAGCCTTATAGACGCTATTGGTCGATACTGCGTATTATTTTATCAATTCATAGCCTATGGCTTTAATTATTCGGGCCATAGGCGTTCAACTGTAACGGTTCAAATTGATGATGAAATTTATCAGCCCACAGCCATACAAAAACAGCCAAACAACCCTAAGAAAGATAGCATTAAAAGCACACCGTCGATTACCCTGCCCCAAGTAGAAGAAAACGTAGAATCAAATTTTAAAACGACTACCCATCAAGCACCTCCAAAATATATTGCTAGTGAAGGCGTATTGCCCTCCTTAGCCCTACTTGATGAGCGAGACACCCGCGTAGTTGGTTATTCAGAAACTGAATTAGAAGAAATGTCTCGATTGGTTGAAGCTATCCTAGCAGATTTCAATGTAGCTGTTACTGTTGTTGGATTTTACCCTGGGCCAGTAATTACTCGCTTCGAACTACAACCGGCTGCTGGCGTTAAGGTCAGTCGCATTAGCACCTTGTCTAAAGACTTAGCCAGAGCCTTGTCAGTCACCAGTGTGCGCATAGTAGAAATCATACCGGGCAAATCAGTTGTCGGCTTAGAGATTCCTAATCGCGCTCGAGAAATGGTTACCTTACGCGAACTGCTGGTTTCTCCTAACTTTGTCAACGCAAAATCCATGCTGACCTTAGCTATGGGCAAAGATATTGCCGGCGCACCTATGGTTGCTGACTTAGGGAAAATGCCTCATGCCTTAGTCGCAGGCACCACCGGTTCAGGAAAATCAGTCGCCATCAATACTATGATCCTCAGTTTGCTTTACAAAGCGACGCCTGAAGAAGTACGTATGATCATGATCGACCCTAAAATGCTAGAGCTTTCAGTTTATGAAGGTATCCCGCATTTATTAACACCGGTTGTAACCGACATGAAAGAGGCCAGTAACGCCTTACGTTGGGCCGTTGCTGAAATGGAACGACGATACAAACTGATGTCCAAGATGGGCGTTAGAAATCTAGCCGGTTTTAACCAATTGATCGATGATGCTGCCGCCAGAGGCGAAACCATCAGAGACCCCATGTATCAAATCCTTAATCCGTTTGAAGATGGTGAAAGCTTTCCTGTACTAACCAAACTACCCAGCATTGTTATCGTCATAGACGAATTAGCCGACATGATGATGATAGTCGGTAAAAAGGTCGAAGAACTGATTGCTAGGTTGGCTCAAAAAGCCAGAGCAGCAGGCATACATTTAATCTTAGCCACTCAACGCCCCTCGGTTGATGTATTAACGGGATTGATTAAGGCCAACGTACCCACTCGTATTTCTTTTCAAGTCTCCTCACGCATAGATTCACGCACCATACTTGATCAAGGTGGCGCAGAAACCTTGTTAGGCAATGGTGATATGTTGTTTTTACCCTCAGGCACTAGCATTCCGATACGCGCACACGGTGCTTTTGTTGATGATCACGAAGTTCATCGCGTAGTTGAATTTTTAAAACAAACCGCACCCCCAAATTATCTGGAAGATATTACTCGTGACTCTTCAGAAAGTAATGATGGTTATAGCCCCAGTGGCGACAGCAGTAATTCAGAATCAGATGCTTTATATGATGAAGCTGTACAGTTTGTAACCGAAACTAGAAAAGCTTCTATCTCCAGCGTTCAGCGCCGCTTTAAAGTCGGCTACAACCGTGCAGCTACTATGATTGAAGCCATGGAAGCGGCTGGTGTGGTAAGTTCCGCCGAATCTAATGGCTCACGCGTAGTATTGGCACCACCACCTATTAAAGACTAGAGTGTTAGGCTGCAAACCTGCAGCCCAATCGCTTTATCTTGCAGAACTTATGACCTACTGGAGTAAAACAGCTTTAGCTGTTTTAAAAGTAATAGCTGAAGCTATTACATTCCTGCTTACTCCTCAAGTTTCATATACTTATAATTTTTTCTTCCTTGAACAACATAAACCATAAAACCTTGTAGGTCGTAAAACAACGATTTTCTAACTATCTTAGCTACGGAAAAAACATGGGACCTCATTATTTACAACATTTCTTTACTCCTAACTCTGTTGCTATCGTTGGCGCATCAGAACGCGAAAATAGTGTGGGCTATAGACTACTGCTTAACATGCAAGAAGCAGGCTTTAGCGGCGGACTTTATCCTATCAATCCTAAACATGAGCAATTATTAGGACTCAAAGCTTACCCTGATTTACATGCTGTTCCAGAAGACTTAGATCTAGTGGTCATCGCCACACCCGCACCGACAGTGCCCTGCATATTGCGACAATGTGGTGACAAAGGTGTTAGTTCAGTCATTATCATCAGCGCTGGTTTTGGAGAGCTAGGCGCAGAAGGCCAGCGTTTACAACAAGAGATACTAGGCATTGCCCATCGCTACAGCATTCGTATTATTGGCCCTAATTGCCTAGGCGTCATAGGTCCTAGTGGCCAATTGAATGCTACCTTTGGTGATGGTATTGTTAAAGATGGAAGTCTTGCCTTGTTATCGCAATCAGGCGCTGTCTGTACAGCTATATTAGATTGGGCAAAAGTTCAGGACATAGGCTTTTCCACCGTGGTTTCTATGGGTGGTGCAGCTGATATTGATTTTGGTGAAGTCTTAGATTATCTAGCCACCGACAGTAAAACCACCGGCATCTTAATGTATGTCGAAGGCATACGCGATGCCCGACGCTTTTTAAGTGGCCTTAAAGCCGCTGCACGTTTAAAACCGGTGATCCTGATAAAGTCTGGTCGCCACGAAGCTGGCTGCAAAGCCGCCATGTCTCATACCGGCGCGATGGTGGGCGGCGACAAGGTCTTCGATGCAGCCATTGCTAGAGCCGGTGTAGTTAGAGCCTATAGCATTACCGAGTTATTTTCTGCCGCCAGAGTGCTAGCGAATAATTATGTGGTCAAAAAAGATCACCTAGCTATTATTACCAATGCCGGCGGTCCTGGTGTGATGAGTACCGATCGCGCCGAAGATGTAGGCATACAAATGGCTCAATTAAATCCTACCAGTTTAGAAAGTTTAAATGCTGTATTACCGCCGCATTGGTCTCACGCCAATCCTATCGACATTTTAGGGGATGCCACGGCTGATCGATATCGGCAAGCCTTAGAGGTCTGCATTAACGACGACAATATTGATGGCATCTTAGTCATATTAACGCCCCAAGCCATGACCGAACCCACCTTAGTCGCTGAATATATTATTGATGGCGCCAAGACTAGCCATAAACCAGTGCTAGCGTCTTGGACCGGAGGAGCTAAAGTACAGGCGGGGCGTGATTTATTTGCAAACAGCAAAGTCGCGCACTTTAATACCCCTGAAACAGCAGTCGATGCCTTTGCTTTTTTAGCCAATTATGCAGAAAATCAAATCCTGCTTAAACAAATCCCAACAGTAACGGATGAACTCGCCCAGCCCGATGTTGCAGGCGCACGCTTAATTATTGAACGCGTCCTTTCAGAAGGTCGCCAAGTATTAACCGCACAAGAATCTAAAGCCATTTTGGCCGCCTTTAATATCCCCGTCACTCAAACCATCAGTGTTGCTAGCGCAAAAGACGCTATGATTGCCTCAGAAACCTTACGTTTCCCGGTCGTTTTAAAAGTGAATATGGCTGAGTTCAGCCATAAATCTGATATAGGCGGCGTTAGGCTCAACATAAACAGCGTTCAAGAAATTTCTAAACACTACACTGAGATGGAAGCAGCCATTAAACTCACACATCCTGAGATCACAACGGTAGGTATGACCGTTGAACCCATGTTTAAAAGCGCTAGTGGCAGAGAACTGATGATAGGCGTAGTAAGAGATCCCTTGTTTGGTCCGGCGATTAGTTTTGGTTTAGGTGGGACTTTGGTAGAAATCCTACAAGATAATGCCGTTGCCCTACCCCCACTTAACAGCTATATGGTTGAGCAACTCATTGCCAAAACCAAAGCGGCCAAATACTTAAAGGCATTTCGACAATTACCCCCCGCCAACACAAAAGCTCTAATTGAAGTACTGCTGAATGTCTCAACCATGGTCAGCGAATTACCAGAAATCTTAGAGTTGGACATTAATCCTTTAATCGTTGATGAGCACGGTGCCATTGCCGTAGATGCTCGTATTAAAGCGCAGTTATGCAACCAACTCAGTCATTATGCCCACATGGCGATACATCCCTACCCTCATGAACTGATCTCACATCATCAATTAAGCAATGGCATTAATATCTGCATACGTCCCATACGTCCCGAAGATGCCGACTTAGAAACCAACTTTCACAGTCGTTTGTCAGATCGCACTAAATACTTTCGTTTTATGCAAGCCTTGCATGAACTAACCCCAGAAATGATCGTGCGCTTTACACAAATTGATTATGACCGAGAAATGGCTTTTATTGCCATTACCGAAGATGAACACAAAATCACTGAACTCGCCGTAGGACGTTACCTAACCAATCCCGACGGTCAATCCGTCGAATTTGCACTAGTGGTAGCTGATGATTGTCATAATCTAGGCATAGGCACACGCCTGATGACCAGCTTAATGCAATCAGCCAAAACCAAAGGCATGTTATTTTTTGAAGGTGAAGTACTGGCCATCAACCAACCCATGCTATCGCTAGTTAGTAAGCTAGGTTTCAGCATAGAAGCCATTGCCCAAAATCAAGACATCGTCAGAGTGGTAAAAGATTTAAGACTAGCTTGATAATATTAATGGGCATTTAAAAATCTAAGCCCTAGTAGAGAAGATGCTTGCTAGTGGTTAATCGGCCGATGCCGGTCGGGGTTTGTAACCCCGTCCCGCTTCAGTTCCGGTAGGGATTTACGTAAGACTTTCCACTGGAATGACGATTTGGTTAATAACAACGGCTTTATGGTTGCGGACTTTTTTGTAATTTTAAGGTTTGTTGAATTTGCTTTAATTCACTAGCTGGCATTTTACTAATATGCTTTTTCACTAGCTCAGGCATCTCTATCATTTTGGCATTGCCAAATTCCATCAATTCCTTAGGACTTAAATTATTAAGCTGCTGTTGAACTAAGCCAGAAAGTTGAGTGCGTTGCTCTGGCTTCATGGTAGGTTGAAACTTTTGTATCAGTAACTCAAGCTGCTGAGGTGTTACTAATGATTTAATCGCCGATAAAGATTGTTCTTCGCCAACGGCTTTTGCCATTGGGCTAACGAGTAAGCTTAATATAAGTATTATTAATGATTTGTTGATCAACATGGTGTGCCTCTGTGATTGATATTATAAAACCTAGCCTTGATGAAGATTTCTCTATTGATATTCATCATATAACTTCGCATAAAGACCGTTTTGGTTTAGTAAAGTTTCATGATTACCCTGCTCTATTACCAGACCTTGTTCAAACACATAAACATGATCAGCTTGTTTAACAGCACTTAAGCGGTGAGCAATAATCAGCGTGGTACGGCCTTTTAAGAACTCAGCCAAAGCCACATGTAAATGATGTTCGGTTTCGCTATCCAGTGCTGAGGTCGCCTCATCTAAGATCACCACTTTAGGATCAGCCACCACCATACGAGCAATGGCCATACGTTGACGTTGACCACCGGATAACCGCATCCCTTGTCTACCAACAATGGTATCTAAACCCTGAGCTAGATCTTTTACGGTATCGGTTAATTGCGCAATCGCCAAGGCGTTCCATAATTCGGCATCAGCAACCTGTTTACCCAAAGTCAAATTAGCACGTATGCTATCGTTAAATAACACTGGATGTTGCAGTACGGTAACAACATGCTCTCTAACTACATCCAAACCTATATGCTCTATCGGCACATTATCAAAATAGATTTGCCCCGAACTAGGCGTATAAAGTCCAATCAGCGCTTGTATTAAGGTTGATTTACCACCGCCACTAGCGCCTACTAAGGCGACCTTTTCTCCAGCTTTAATGCTTAGGTTAATACCGTTAAGGATGGTTTCTTCGCCATAACTAAAGTGTAAGTTTTCTACGCGGATAGCGACGGTTTTTTTATCCAGAAAAGGATTTTCAAGATGCGGATAAGCGGGCTCTTGTTTTAAAGCATACAAACAATTAATACGGACTAAGGCGGCTTTTGCGGCATAAAACGCATATTGTATACTTAATATTTCTTGTACTGGCGCCATCATAAACCACAGATAACCGAACACGGCGAGCATTTGGCCGATACTCAGATCAGAATAAAACACCATCAACATCGCGCAAGCGCGGAATATATCAAAACCGAACAAAAATACTAAAAAACTAATGCGAGAGGCCGCGTCACTTTTCCAAGCATAAGCCGCCGAATAGTCTTTAACCGATCGTGCGGTACTAATTAATTGCGCACAATAATGTTGCTCGCGATTACTGGCACGAATTTGATGGATGGCTTCTAAGGTTTCGGTTAGTGCTTGTTGAAACACTTGGTAAGCTGAATTTTCTTTAGCCTTAAGATCCTTAACGCGTGAACCCACTACGCGAGTAAAGTAAATGACCGCTGGATTTAACAGCATGATAAATAAGCCTAACTGCCAGTGCATCCATAAGAGTATCACCGCCGTGCCTAAAATCGTTAAACTGGCCACCAGTAACTTACTAACTGTGGAGCCGATAAATGTATCAATGGTATCTAGGTCTTTAACTAAATGCGTGACTACTGTGCCCGTGCCTAAGCTTTCATATTCGGACATAGAGATGGTTTGTAAATGGCCAATAAGATTTTGGCGTATACGAAACACTATATCTTTAGCAATACAGGAGAAATGACGTGCTTGGATGATATTAAAGATGATGGCTATGATGCGCAGCAATAAACTGACTATCAATATAACCGCAATATAAAGGACTGGTTGGTGCCATTCTGGAGGAAACCACGGATTGATGAGACTCATCGCCACGCCTGGCTTTTTAAGCAAGACTTCATCCACTAACATCGGCATCAACAACGGCACCGGTACACTGGCCATCATCGCTAAAACAGCGATGAAATGAGAATAAATCAGCGCTTTTTTATGCTCTAAGGCTATACGATAAATCGTGCCCCAAGTGTAGGATGGTTTAGCCGTTTTTGATTGCACGAGATGGTAAGCTCTGTATCGTTATCTTTAGATCGATCATTATTCCAGAAACACAAGGTCGGGTTAGCAAAAGCGTAACCCGACAATTCCTGTAATGTTGGGTTACGTTACGCTAACCCAACCTACATAAACTTGCCCACAGTTAAGCGAAAACAGTAAGTCAGGAGTGCAATAGCTTCAGCTATAGCACTTTAAAACAGCTAAAGCTGTTTTACTCCAGGCAACTAAATTATAAATTATCCAAGATGGCTCGTTTAACGGCATCCAAACTGGCCTCTATGGTCACAGGATGAGCGGAAGCACATTGTTTTATAGCGGTATCTGGATCTTTTAAGCCATTGCCCGTTAAAGTACAGACAATGATACTACCTTCAGGGATTTTACCAGAAGCAATGTCTTGCATAGCACCGGCTAATGAGGTCGCCGATGCAGGCTCGCAAAATATACCTTCATGTTGTGAGAGCATTCTTTGAGCTACTAAAATTTGTTCATCGCTAAACTTATCAAACCAACCGCCAGACTCTTGTTGTGCAGCCCAAGCGAAGTCCCAAGACTGCGGATGACCAATACGTATAGCGGTGGCTATCGTTTCTGGGTTATCAATCATGAGACCGGCTACAAAGGGGGCTGCTCCTGCTGCTTGATATCCACACATAACAGGGCGATTACCACACACTCTATCGGTCGCATATTCTTTATAGCCTTTCCAATAAGCGGTGATATTGCCGGCATTACCGACTGGCAAACAGTGATAATCTGGCGCAAAACCTAAATCATCAACAATTTCAAAGGCTGCGGTTTTTTGACCATCAATACGATAAGGATTAATGGAGTTAACGATAGTCACAGGCGCTTGTTCTGCCACTTCTTTAACCAATGCCATACCTTGATCAAAGTTACCATTAATCTGAATGATAGTCGCATCGTACATTAGAGTTTGCGCTAATTTACCTTGGGCTATTTTGCCATCAGGAATTAACACAAAGGCTTTAATACCGGCTCGAGCTGCATAAGCCGCAGCAGCCGCAGAAGTGTTACCGGTAGAGGCACAGATGATAGCTTGACTACCCTCTTCTACCGCTTTAGTAACCGCCATGGTCATACCGCGATCTTTAAAAGAACCGGTTGGATTTAAGCCTTCAAACTTGGCATAAATCTTTACGTCTTTACCCAGTAATCTAGGAATATTTTGCAACTCGATCAGCGGCGTATTGCCTTCGTTTAAACTGATGATGCGCGTATTTGCACTAACCGGCAGACGGTCTCTATAACGTTCAATTAATCCAGTATGGTGTTTATGGGTAGACATAACTATTTATCTCAAGGTTTCTAAACGGATACGATTGACTTTTCCGGTCACAGTTTTTAGGGCTTCGATTTTTGTAATCGCAGCATTCATTTCATGTTCCAGAGTTATTTCAGTCAGCAAAATAATAGGGATAGCTGTGGCATCACCTGCTGGCTCTCTTTGTATAATCGCTTCAATACTAATGTGATGGTCGGCCAAAATGCGTGTGACATCGGCTAGGGCGCCCGGCTTATCTTCTGCATTTAAGCGTAAATAATAAGCTGTTCTAAATTGAGCCGCCGGTAAAACGGGAATATCAACTAAGGCATCTGCCTGAAAGGCTAAATGCGGCACGCGATTTTCAGGGTCACTAGTTAGTGCTCTAGCGACATCAATCAAATCAGCGACTACCGCAGATGCCGTGGGCTCTGCACCGGCACCGGCTCCATAATAAAGGCTAGGACCTACCGCATCGCCTTTTACGACAACAGCATTCATCACGCCATTCACATTAGCAATTAAACGACGCTCTGGGATTAAGGTAGGATGTACTCTAAGTTCAATACCATTTGGCATTTTTCTGGCGATGCCTAAATGTTTAATGCGATAACCTAGTTGTTCAGCATACTCAACATCAAGACGAGTAATTCCGGTAATACCTTCGGTGTAAACCTTGTCAAACTGTAAAGGAATACCGAAAGCAATCGACGCTAAGATAGTCAATTTATGACCGGCATCGATACCTTCAACATCAAAAGTAGGATCTGCTTCTGCATAACCCAAGGCTTGAGCCTCAGCTAAGACATCATTAAAGTCCCGGCCTTTATCGCGCATTTCGGTCAAAATGAAATTGCCGGTACCGTTAATAATACCGGCTAACCATTCAATTTGATTACCACTTAAGCCTTCACGTATAGCTTTAATAATAGGGATACCACCGGCAACCGCTGCTTCGAAAGCGACAATAACGCCTTTTTCACTAGCTTTGGCAAAGATTTCATTACCGTGTAAAGCAATCAGCGACTTATTCGCTGTGACGACATGTTTACCATTACTGATAGCTTTTAAAACCAATTCTTTAACTAGACCGGCTCCACCGATTAACTCCACAACAATATCAATGTCGGGATCGTTAATGATATCCATAGGGTCGGTAGTTAAAATAATACCTTGGGTATCACAGATACGCAGCTTATCTAAGTCTTTAACTGAAGCACGGGTAATAGTGATTTCCCTACCTGCACGCCTAGCGATTTCTGCCGCATTGCGCTTTAGTACATTAACGGTACCACCGCCTACTGTACCCAATCCTAATACACCAACTTTTACCGGTTTCAATTCAAGCTCCAGTTAAACATTATTCATCTTTATATTTTGTAGGTCGGGTTAGCGATAGCGTAACCCGACCTACGTAACTTTTCTAAGTAGCTAAGCCATCTTTTTTCATCATCAGACGAATGCCACGAACAGCTTGGCGGGTACGATGCTCATTTTCAATTAAGCCAAAACGCACATGATCATCGCCGTACTGACCAAAACCTACGCCGGGAGCCACTGCGACGCGGGCTTCTAATAACAGTTTTTTAGAAAACTCTAAGGAGCCCATTGCTAAATAAGCATCGGGGATTTTTGCCCAAACAAACATAGTTGCTTTGGGTTTTACAACCGGCCAGCCTGCAGCATTCAAACCTTCACACAGCACGTCGCGTCTTTTTTTATACATCTCGGCAATTTCAGTCACGCATTCTTGGGGACCTTCTAATGCGGCAATCGCTGCAATTTGTATGGGCGCAAAAGTGCCATAATCCAGATAAGATTTAATTCTTGCTAAAGCCGAGACTAACTCTTTATTACCACACATAAAACCGACACGCCAGCCAGGCATGTTATAGCTTTTAGACATGGAGAAAAATTCGACTGCAATATCTTTAGCACCTTCGACTTGAAGTATAGAAGGCGCTTTATAGCCATCAAAAACGATATCAGCATAAGCAATATCCTGAACTACCCAGATATTATGCTCTTTAGCGACAGCAATAATTTTCTCAAAGAAATCGAGCTCCACACATTCGGTAGTCGGATTTCCTGGGAAATTAAGGATAAGCATCTTAGGCTTAGGCCAAGAATCAACGATCGCTTTTTGCAACTCTTCAAAAAAGTCACCACCCGGTGTCATAGGCACATGGCGAAGATCAGCTCCGGCAATAACGACACCATAAGGATGTATAGGATAAGCAGGATTAGGTACCAATACCACATCACCAGGGCCCAATGTTGCTAAGGCTAAATGCGCAAGCCCTTCTTTAGAGCCTATGGTAACAATGGCTTCTGTTTCAGGATCTAAGTCCACATCATAACGGGTTTTATACCAGTCACAGATTGCTTTTCTTAATCTAGGAATACCCTTAGAAACTGAATATCGATGGGTATCAGGACGCTGAACGGCCTCTATCAATTTATCAACAATATGTTGCGGCGTAGGTTGATCGGGATTACCCATGCCAAAATCAATAATATCCTCTCCAGCCGCACGAGCTTTGGCTTTCAACTCATTAACTATGTTAAATACGTAGGGAGGTAAACGATTTATTCTTTGAAATTCTTGCATTAACAGCTCTTAAGCAACCCAAGTATGAGTAAGATTAAAAAAATAGCTCCTCAAAAAACACTTAGGTCATGAGAAGTCACAACAAAACAGAGTAAATTACTGATGTAATCAGCTTCTGTCAAATAATAGCGACGATTTTACTATTAATTGACTGACATTAAAATCGACAGTTGATTTAATCAATGAGCCAATGCCAATACTCTAGCCACTCTTAGTAGGTCTTCATGAGTATCCACACCAGCTTCAGGCGTTTTAGCAATGACTTTGACTAAAATTGCCTCACCCTGCCAAAGTATTCTCAATTGTTCTAAAGCTTCGACAGACTCCAGCGCTGAGGCTGGCCAGGAACAATAGCGATTTAAAAAATCAACCCTATAAGCATATAAACCAATATGCCGAAGATAAGGCACAGCACCTGACGGTGTTCTATTTATCTGATCAAAAACACCTCTTTCCCACGGGATAGGCGCACGACTAAAGTAAAGTGCATAACCAGCTTGATTCAAAACCACTTTAACCGCATTGGGATTAAATATTTCTTCTGAATCCAGCATATTAGCCGCCAAAGTAGCAATGCCGGCTAGCTTTTGACTGGCCAAAGCTAGCGCAACCTCTCTTATCGCTTCGGGAGGAATTAAGGGCTCATCACCTTGCAGATTAACAATAATGTCATCCGCCGACCAACCACAAAGCCTTGCCACTTCAGCAATTCTTTCTGTACCACTTTGATGATCGACTCGTGTCATCACCGCTTTTATACCTAAATCGGTGACGGCCTGAAAGATGCGTTGATCATCCGTTGCTACGACCACTTCTTCAGCATCGGCTTCTTGAGCACGTTCACAAACATGAACAATCATAGGTTTGCCAGCTATATCTAATAAGGGTTTACCAGGTAAGCGACTTGAACCATATCGAGCAGGAATAACGACTTTAAAACGGTGACTCATTGATATAAAGCGTCTACTTCTTCACTACTTAACTGACGCGCTTCATCTTCAATCATCACAGGGATGTCATCACGAACGGGGAAAGCTAAACGATCGGCTCTGCATATCAGTTCATCAGCGACCTTATCATAATGCAATGGGCTTTTGCATAGTGGGCAAGCCAGAATATCGAGTAATTTTTTATCTATCATGCTTTTCTCTTAAAAGATTTAATAATTGTTCTGTAAAAAGACTGTCAGGCTTAGCTGTCACTGGCACATACCAATGTTGCTGACCTGCAAATAACGTGCATTTTACCGCATCTTTTTCTGTCATCAGCACGGGCTGTTGATCAGAAAACTCAATATCCTCACGTTTAAATGAGTAATGATCGGGAAAACTTTTGTTGCTAGTGTTGAGTCCTGCTAAAGCTAACTGTTTAAAAAACCGTTCTGGATGTCCTATGCCAGCAATGGCATGACAATCCTCCGTTATAAAGTCAACTAAGTGCTTTTGCTCACCCGTTAATAAATTGATAGCGATATCACCTTCTAAGCGCATAGAAAACTCATTGGGCTCTTGTTTTTCACCATTGACGATAATAAAGTCGACACTGGTTAAGCGTTCTATAGGCTCGCGCAAAGGTCCTGCGGGTAAACAATAACTATTTCCAAAGCGTCGCTCACCATCAATCACAGCAATTTCAATATCTCTGTGTAAAGAATAATGCTGTAAACCATCATCCGATAAAATGACGTCACAATCAGCTTTCTCTAATAATAATCGAGCGGCATCTACACGCAACGGCCCGACTGCCACAGGACAACCTGTTTGTTTAGCAATTAACAACGCCTCATCACCGACGTCTTTTGCTAGGCTGTCTGTATCTACCCATTGCGGCCAAGATTCGGCTAGACCACCGTAACCTCGACTAATGATGCCCGGCTTAAAGCCTGAGTTCTTAAGGAGTTCGGCCAAATAAATAACTAAAGGTGTTTTACCAGTACCGCCCACAGTAATATTGCCAACGACAATAACAGGCACGGGTAAAGTCTGGGTTTTTAGTAATCCTATTCGATATAAAAACTTTCTAAAGCGAACCACATCACTGAATAAAAAACCAAAAGGCATTAGCCAAACACCAATGAAAGGGTCTTTATACCAAATATCTAAGGCCCAACGAGCAAGGGTTTTCTTCATGCTGTTGCCTTAAGCTTCAAAAGGCAAGGGATTATCGGTAATATCATAGAGCTTTATTTTAAACATTAGTAATGGCTTATTCTAACCTACCACAAGCTTATCTTGAGTATTTTCCCTACCTACCCAAACATAAGCAATAATAAAAGCTAAGCCACAACACGCGGCAGCCATTGAAAACACAAAACGTGAACCTAGTAAATCCCAATAATAACCACTATAAAGACTACCCAACACGCCACCTAAGCCAAAACAAAGACTGGTATATAAAGCTTGGCCTTTACCTTGATGTTGCTCACCAAAATAACGCTTCAGCAAATACATAGCAACGACATGAGTACCCCCAAAAGTGGCGGCATGACATAGTTGCGCAACAATGAGCACCCACAAATAATCTGCCCCCCAGCCTATCATTAGCCACCTAGCGGTTGCCAACGCTAAACTCAGCAAAAGAATGGCGCGTAATGAACAATGTTTTAACACATTGCGCATATAAATAAATAACACGATCTCAGCCAAGACCCCTAATGCCCAAAGCAACCCTGTGACCATGGCTGAGTATTGAGCATGCTTTAGATAAATGGAGTAAAAAACATAATAAGGAGCATGCGCCATTTGCAACAATACATTAACTGCGATAAAGGCTAATACTTCTGGCATCTTAATGATTTTTAATATGCCATGTGCTGCCACATCAAAACTAATACTTTTAGCTTCGGGAGTGACAAAGGTAATACCCGCATTTAACAATAATAATGCAGCAATAATTAGCGGCAGCAAGGTGACTGGATAGTGTTCTAAAACAGCACCGATACTCAGTACCGCGACAATAAAACCTATAGACCCCCACAATCTTATTCGACTATAACGATGTGATTCATTTCTTAAATGCGCTAAAGTCACTGCTTCAAATTGCGGCAGCATGGCATTCCAAAAGAAACTAAAACCTACGGTGATCAAGGCAAAGCCTACATAATCATGCGCCCATAAAAACCCTGCGAAGATCAGCGTAGCAAAAAAAGCCGCCAATCGAATAATGCCTATGCTTTTACCGGTATGATCGGCTATCCAGCCCCATAAAATAGGTCCGATGACTTTTGTACCAACCAAGAGTGCAGAAAGCTCACCAATTTCAATGGGATCAAAACCAAAATCTTTTAAATAAAGACTCCAGTAAGGTATAAAGCCACCTAAGGTTGCAAAATATAAAAAATAAAAACCTGACAGCCGCCAGTAAGGAATAGACATTTATTTACGTTATAAAAAAGGCTTTATGTGATTTACATTGGGTAATAACATTACTAAGTTATTCCGCATTGACTGCCGGATACCAGTTGCCAAGAATGCAAGTAAAAAGCATCAAAAAATTGTTTATATTCACTATTTACATTCGATGAGTACATCCATGTACACTGGATCCCGGCAGTCCATGCCGGGATGACGGCATAATAGAAATAATGACTCGGAATTATCTTCTACCATTTACCGAATAATGGGCAAGCCCGATTGAACATGTAGATTTTGTGCCCTATGTCTTAACAAATGATCCATTAAGACTAAAGCCATCATCGCTTCGGCAATTGGTGTAGCGCGTATTCCTACACAAGGATCATGACGACCTTCAGTACTCACCTCTATGGCCTCACCTTGTTGATTAATACTCTTACCTGGTAAGCGTAAACTTGAGGTCGGTTTTAAGGCAATACTAGCCGTAATAGACTGACCACTAGAAATACCGCCTAAAATACCACCCGCATGATTACTCAAAAAGCCTGTAGGCGTTATTTCATCACGAAACTGTGTGCCTTTACTGTTCACACAGCCAAAGCCATCACCGATCTCTACACCTTTAACCGCATTAATACTCATCAAGGCATGAGCCAAATCAGCATCTAAACGATCAAAAATAGGTTCACCTAAGCCAGGCGGCACATTGGTTGCGACCACCTCTATTCTTGCGCCTATGGATTCACCTTCCTTACGTAAGGCATCCATATAAGCTTCCATTTCGGCCACTTTATCGATATCAGGACAAAAGAAGGGATTGCTATCGATGATAGACCAATCCAGTTTTTCTATTTTTATTGGGCCTAATTGTGATAAATAACCACGAACTTCTATGCCCGCCAATTCTTTAAGATATTTTTTAGCAATACCACCGGCGGCAACGCGCATGGCCGTTTCACGGGCCGACGAGCGACCACCACCGCGATAATCTCTAAAGCCGTACTTTTGCTGATAAGTATAATCTGCATGACCAGGCCTGAAAGTATCAGCAATTTTAGAATAATCTTTTGAACGTTGATCGGTGTTTTCTATTAATAAGCCAATAGGCGTACCTGTCGTTTTGCCCTCAAACACACCCGATAATATTTTTACTACATCAGCTTCACGACGTTGCGTGGTATGTCTTGAGGTACCTGGTTTTCTGCGATCAAGATCTTCTTGTAAATCAGCTTCTGACAGCAACAATCCCGGAGGACAGCCATCAACAATACAACCTATGGCAGGACCATGACTTTCACCAAAGGAGGTGACCGTAAATAATTTTCCTATCGTATTTCCAGACATATTAATCTAACGCCGCTATAAATAAATTGTGATACTCATGAACCTGCCCTGCCGTCAGTAAGAATACGCCATCACCACCTCGTTCAAAATTCATCCAAAAGAAGGGCACGTTCGGAAAGGTATCTTGTAAGGTTTGAGCGCTACTGCCCACTTCCACACATAAAATACCCTGCGTTGCCAAATACGCATCGGCATCCACCAAAATACGTATAACAAGATCCAAACCTGACTCACCGCCTTTAAAACCCATATCAGGTTCTGCACGGAACTCTTGAGGCAACTCTGACCATTCTTGATGACTAACATAAGGCGGGTTACTGACAATAATGTCATATTTCGCCGCAGGCAATTCATTAAACAAATCTGATTGATATAAGGTTACCGACTCAGCTACCTGATGTTTATCAACATTAATAGTAGCCACATCTAAGGCATCAGCAGATAAATCAACTGCATCCACGTAGGCTTCTTGAAAAGCATAAGCACAGGCAATCGCAATGCAACCACTACCCGTACACAAATCTAAAATACGAACGACCTGCTCTTCTTCCACCCACGGAGAAAACCGCTGCTCAATGAGTTCAGCAATAGGTGATCTTGGCACTAATACCCGATTATCAACATAAAAGGCAAGACCAGCGAAAATAGCCTCATTCGTTAAATAAGCTGCAGGAGTTCTTTCATTAATACGTCTGTCGATGATATCAATAATCGATGACCGCTCTGCCATGGTTAATGCCGCATCCAGGTATGCTTCAGCCAAATTATAGGGTTGATGCACCGTATGTAAGACGAGAGCTGCCGCCTCATCAAGCGCAGTCAGAGTGCCATGTCCAAAACTAACGCCAGCGATGGAAAAGCGACTGGCTGCCCAGCGTATATAATCACGCAGCGTTGAAAGGGTCGTTAAAACATCAGTATGTGTAGATTGCATGAGTCAATTATTAAGCAAGAGTGAGAGATTTTGACTAAAGCGAGGATTTTAAACTAATCCAGCCTTCTCAGTTTAAGTTTTATACACCATCACGCACAAAAAAAGCGGTCCTATGCAAGTCGTAGCGAATAAAAAAAATCTAATTATATGTAGCCGAAAACACCTAAATCGTCATCCCGGCATGGACTGCCGGGATCCAGAACACATGGATGTATTAACCGACTAAATGCTATGTGGAAATATTGTAATGCCATCCATGGCAACTGGATTCCGGCAGTCCATGCCGGAAAGACGGTTAATGTATTTACGTTGTATAGGCCTTTGTCCACAAAAACGGCGGAATAAATCCGCCGCTGTTGTTTGTAATGCAAACAGCAACTCAAGATAGAGTGCTGTTTTAACACACACGCATAAGCTTATTTATCAATCTTAAGCGCTAAAAAGGCAGGATTACCACGTCGTTGAATTAAAGCAGCAACAGACTTACCGGCCGGTAAATTTTTAACAATCTTTTCAAAGCCAGCCACATCCTGAATAAGTTGATTATCAAGACGTAGAATAACATCACCTAACTGAACACCTGCACTCTTGGCGGCACCTTTAGCTATATTATGTACCAACACGCCACCTTTACTAACTTGTGTCAATTGTCTTTCTTCAACTGTTAAATCTGTCACAGTAACGCCTAATCGGTTAGTCGGCTTAGCTTTTTCAGCCTTACTGTCAGCGACCTTATCAACTTGCTCAGGCAATAAGCCGATATTAAAGTTAATGATTTTTTCATCGCCCTGCCTGATGATTTTCAGCGTAGCTTTATCTTTAATCGGCGTCATGCCAACCATAGGTGGCAAATCACCCGACTTTTCTATGGATTGCCCGTTAAATTCAGTAATAATATCACCAATTTGTAACTGCGCTTTTTCTGCAGGACTATCAGGTATCACTTTAGAAACCAAAGCACCTTGAGGTTTTTTCATACCAAAAGATTCAGCGAGCTCTCTAGTTACATCTTGAATCTGTACACCTAACCAGCCATGCGCAGCTTTACCATTGGCTTTAATTTGTGCCACCACATTCATAACCACATCCATAGGGATTGCAAATGAAAGCCCCATAAAGCCACCAGTGCGGCTATAAATCTGTGAGTTTATACCCACCACTTTGCCATCCATATTAAACAAAGGTCCTCCTGAATTTCCAGGATTAATGGCTACATCGGTTTGTATAAACGGCACATAATTACCACCAGGCAAACTGCGGCCTTTAGCACTGACAATACCCGCTGTCACTGATTGTTCAAAGCCAAACGGCGAACCAATAGCGAGCACCCACTCACCAACCTGAAGTTTACTAGGATCACCAATACTCACTACTGGCAAATCAGTTGCTTCAACTTTTAATAACGCCACATCGGTACGCGCATCAGAACCAATGAGCTTGGCAATTAATTCACGTCGATCAGAAAATTTAACAATAATTTCATCAGCGTCTTTAACAACATGATGATTAGTGAGCACGTAACCACTCTTATCAATCACAAAGCCTGATCCTAAAGACTGAGTATCTCCCTCACCCTCTGGACCATTACCACCGCCATTAGGATTATTAAAGAAACGTTTAAATAATTCCTCCATTTCAGGTGGCATGCCTTCAGGCATAGGAATTTCTTTTTGAGGACCCTCAGCAGCTTCAGGTTTTGCTTTTTGCGTGGTACTAATATTTACCACAGCAACGCCATTAGTCTTTACCATTTCGGTAAAGTCTGGCAATTGCGCTAAGCCATTTTGATTAAACATAAAAACGAGAACTACACACCAAGCAAGCTTTTTAAGCATAACAACTCCATTCCCTAAAAGTAATAAAAAAAAACATGTTTGTTACAGATTAATCAATCCACGCGACTTCATTTTTGATTATAGGTCGTCACCTTTCCGTAAGGTTTATCGTCCACCTCGCTTTTCGCATAAGCATCAAGACTATGTTCCTTAAGATACTGACCAATCAGTTTATTCAGATTTGACTGCTCAGGCAGCCATCGCTGCGCCATCTGTAAGGTTGCAGCAGGTGTAAATAGCTGGGCATTAAAACTTTGATCGACAATAAAGGCAATAAACGCGAGTGATGCTGCCAAAGCTAGCCATTGATAAGTTTGCTTAAAAGAGGGTGCTTGCTCTATAACAGGCACAGGCTCTTGTTGTATCTGCTCAGCTATGTTGGCTGAGAAATCATCTTTTACCTTTAAATAAACTTGGTTCTTTAAAGCATGACTAATCGCTGTATATCGATGCAATTTATGTTGTAGTTCAGGCTGCGCATTTAAGGCAGCTAATAATTGTAGAGCATCAGCATGCTCCAATTCATTATCCATAAACTGAGATATTTTCTGATTTAAATCTTCTGACATTTCAAATCATCCTATTCAAGTAAAGGCGATAATTGTTTATCAATCGCTTCACGCGCTCTAAAGAGTCGTGAGCGTATCGTTCCAATAGGACAGTCCATCGCTAGGGCAATCTCTTCGTAACTCAAGCCTTCAAATTCTCGCAGTTTAAATGCAAGCTGCATTTCCTCTGGAAGATCTTCAATAGCCTTGTTAAGAGTAGTCATTATTTCTTCATTCAGTATTAATTGTTCAGGTGTATCCATACCCTGTAATTGAGGTTCATTTCCTATAGCTTCTACTTCTTGTATATCAAGCTGATAATTGGAATGCCTTCTAGTTCTTAAAATTAAATAATTTTTAGCGGTATTAATAGCAATGCGATATAACCAAGTATAAAAAGTAGCCTCACCTCTAAAAGCACCTAAGGCACGATAAGCCTTAATAAAAGCTTCTTGTGCGACATCTTGCGCTTCACTGGGATCTTTAACATAACGATTAACTAACTGAATTATTTTATGCTGATATTTGATCACTAATAAATCAAAAGCCGCTTTATCGCCATGCTGCACACGCGACACTAACTCTTCGTCTAACTGCTCGCTATTTCTGGGCTGATTGATCACTTCGGCTCTTACAATAAGGTCATGGACAGTCAAATTATCATAAAGTTCTTATGTACAAATTTGTGCTATCACGCTAAAAAGCGTTATTATCCATAAACGTTGCCAACTAAGCCACAACCTTCAGTTAGCAACCAACATATTATTCACTTTTTAGTACAGACTAACAGATAGACCGCCATGCCCTATACCAGAAAACTAAACGTACTCATTATTGGCAGCGGCGGAGCGGGCCTTACTCTAGCGTTAAAACTGGCAGAACAAAACACATCGGTTGCCGTATTATCGAAGTTTGCACTCACCTCTAGCAGTACTTATTATGCCCAAGGTGGCATATCCGCAGTATTTGATGCCGAAGACTCTATAGAATCACACATCGAAGATACCCTTGATGCCGGTGCAGGGCTTTGTAATCCAGACATAGTCCGACTGACAGTCACTCAAGGTAAAAATTCCATAGAATGGTTACGCGCACAAGGCGTCGTATTTACTGAAGAAGAGAACGCCTCGGGCGAAACACAACTACATTTAAACCGTGAAGGCGGACATTCACACCGACGCGTAGTTCACTCTGACGATGCCACTGGAAAAGCAGTATCGCTATCACTGATTGAACGTGCGCAACAACATCCCAACATTGAATTATTAGATCATCATAACGTGGTCGAACTCATCACCGCAGCTACAGACGATGCGCATGGCAAAAGAATCATTGGCGCCTATGTCTTAGATACTCTTGAAAATAAAGTTAAAACCCTAGCCGCCAAGATTGTAGT
>QVQF01000132.1 GCA_003584895.1 Methylococcales bacterium | reverse complement strand
CCCCTTCGGGCTAATCCCAACAAAACCTGCGGTGCTCAGCGCGGCAAACGAGAGTAAAACGACGTTACTGCGTAACGTCAGTTATTTAAATATCAGCGATTAAATGATTAGGAGACGGTTATGTCACATTGGTATCAAGATAATTCCCATAGCATAGGAAACACACCTTTGGTGCGACTTAACCGCATCTCCGAGGGCTGTTCTGCAACTATATTGGCAAAAATTGAAGGCCGTAATCCAGCTTATTCCGTTAAATGCCGTATTGGTGCCGCGATGATTTGGGATGCAGAGCAACGTGGTTTGCTAGGGCCAGGCAAAGAATTGGTAGAGCCTACCAGTGGCAATACCGGTATAGCTTTGGCTTTTGTTGCAGCTGCTAGAGGTTTGCCTCTAACCTTAACCATGCCTGAAACCATGAGCTTAGAGCGTCGTAAGTTGCTCATTGCTTATGGTGCTAAGTTGGTATTGACCGAAGGCACTAAAGGCATGAGTGGTGCTATCGCTAAAGCCGAAGAAATTGCCGCCTCCGATCCTGATCGCTATGTGTTGTTACAACAGTTTAAAAACCCAGCTAATCCCGCGATTCATGAGCGGACCACGGGCCCGGAAATTTGGAATGATACCGATGGTGCTATTGATATTTTAATCTCAGGCGTCGGTACGGGCGGTACAATTACCGGCGTTACTCGTTATATAAAGCAAACTCAAGGTAAGGCGATTATTTCTATTGCTGTAGAGCCTAGTGCCAGTCCAGTTTTAACCCAAACGCGTGCGGGTGAAGCGATTAAGCCTGGTCCGCATAAAATACAAGGCATAGGTGCAGGTTTTGTGCCTAGTGTTCTTGATTTAGAACTGGTTGATGACATCGAGCAAGTCAGCAACGAAGAGGCTATAGATTTTGCAAGGCGCTTAGCTAGAGAAGAAGGTATCTTGGCCGGTATTTCTTGCGGTGCTGCGGTAGCTGTTGCGGTACGAGTCGCTAAACGTCCAGAAAACGCTGGTAAAACCATAGTAGTGATATTGCCTGACTCAGGTGAGCGTTATTTAAGTTCGCCTTTGTTTGAAGGCTTGTTTGATGCCGGTGGCTTAGCGACATGAATGATACTGCAAGATTAGGTAGCCCCTATAATTGGGGTATTGATGGCTTGGTCGCACAACTTAGAGACTTACGTGTGCAATCCTTAGAAACGCGCAACCTACTCGATAAACCGCCTAAGTTGCCTTCACGTAAAGAGTTACACAAAATCTTGGATGGCTTAGGAGCAGTGTTGTTTCCTAATCGCTTGGGTAGGCCTGATTTAAATGATGAAGGTATCGATTATTTTGTAGGTCATACCTTAGAAACCTTATTGCGTGAGTTGTACACTCAAATCCGTAGGGAATTACAATTCATATCAGGGCATCAAGGTATCGATAATGTTGCACATATACAAGCTATCGACATTGCCAGAGAGTTTGCGGAGCAACTGCCTAAAGTTAGGCAGTTGCTAGATAGCGATATACAAGCCGCTTTTGAAGGTGATCCTGCTGCACGTAGTCCTGATGAGGTTTTGGTGTGTTATCCGGGTATTACCGCCATCATGCATCATCGCTTAGCGCATATCCTTTATCAGTTAGGTGCACCTTTAGTTGCGCGTATGATTTCAGAATTAGCTCACTCAGCAACGGGTATTGATATACATCCCGGCGCTCAAATCGGAGAAAGTTTCTTTATTGATCATGGTACTGGTGTGGTCATTGGTGAAACTGCGATTATTGGTCGCTATGTTCGTGTTTATCAGGCGGTTACCTTAGGCGCGAAGCGTTTTCAAAAAGATGATAACGGTCTCTTAGTTAAAGGTAATGCTAGACATCCTATTGTTGAAGATAATGTGGTAATTTATGCCGGAGCTACCATATTGGGACGTATTACCATCGGCCAAGGCTCAACCATAGGTGGTAATGTTTGGCTGACGCATAGCGTGCCGCCGGGTAGTAATATTAGCCAAGCCAGTGCTCGCAGTGAGTTATTTCAAGGTGGCGCGGGTATTTGATTTGCTTGGCAAGAATGTTGGGTTAATGATAAAGCCATTAATGCAAGCTACGCGATTCATATTAGTGGCTAGCAACTTAAGGCGTGACAGATACTAGGCTTAACCCTTTGCCCTTCGCCTGCGCTTAGGAGAGCCCTATAAAAATGAACGATTAAGCTAAATTGTCCCATCTTAAGTTGGTAGCCCCTTAATTTAACTGCGCATGAATAACCAAAGTGGTTAGTTCCGCTAAGCTTGTGGCTTGGGTTTTCTCTTTAATATGAAATCGATGGGCTTCTACAGTACGCGTACTGATATTGAGTATTTTAGCAATGTCTTTATTGGCGTGACCTTGAGTGATCAGTAGTAATATTTCACGTTCTCTTTCGGTCAGTTGCTGTACCAGTACGCTGGCTTTACGCTTACAAATAAAATCGTCTCGATACTCTTGGCTTTTTCCTAGCGCTTCAGAAATACATTCTTTTAGCTGATCATAATCAAAAGGTTTTTCTAAAAAATGTACCGCACCGGCTCTAAAGGCTCTTGCTGATTCTGGGATGCCAGAATGACCACTAATAAAAATAATGGGCATCGATATGCCGTGTTGCAACATGACGGTTTGTAAATCGAGTCCGCTCATGGTCGGCATCATCACATCTAAAATAAGACACTCTGTTTCAGAGGGTTGGTAATTTTTTAAAAAGGCCTCTGCTGAAGTAAAGCATTTAACATTTAAGCCTAAAGCGTCGAGTAATATTGATATTGAATCAAGCACATCGATTTCATCGTCAACCACATAAACGTTGGCTGCTAAGGCCTTTGCTTTCATAGAGACTCTCCATGAATGGGCAGATTAAAATAAAAAGTAGTGCCGACGCCTAGCTTGCTATTAAACTTAATATCGCCGCCATGGGCTTCAATGATGGAGCGACTAATAGAGAGTCCCATGCCCATACCACTGGATTTGCTGGTATAAAAAGGCATCAGTATTTTTTCTTTTTGCAAATCAGTCAAACCAGGACCGTTATCTTTTACGCGAACTTCTAGACCTTTATTCAATTGGGTCTGTATCGATATAGTTTTATCGCTTTCTTTAACCTGCTCTTTTAAGGCATCTATGGCATTTCTAATTAGATTTAACAGTACTTGCTCAATTTGCACACTATCCATGGCTATTTTAGGAATATTTGGATTGAGTTCAAGCGTTACTTGAATATTGTCCTGATAACATTCATGTGCACAGAAGTTGACGGCGTTTTCAATCAAGGTGTCAATAGAGGTCATCGTACGTGAGGTGGTACGTTGGCTGGCTAAATCTTTCATGCGGTGGATGATTTTTCCGGCTTTTTGAGCTTGTTCATAGGTTTTGCTTAGAACTTCGCTGAGCTTAGTTAAGTCGGGTTGTTCAGCCTTAATCAGTTGTATGCACGCTTGGCTATAATTGCTGATCGCGGTCAAAGGTTGATTAACTTGATGAGCAATGCCAGAGCCCATGCTACCGATAAGGCTTAAACGTGTCATATTGGCTATTTCAGCCAAATGCGCTTTCTCGAGCCGTTCTTGTTGCAAATGCAAGCTATTGTCACGTATGACGATAGCAAAATGCTCAGACTGCTCAAGTGTAAAGTCCACTAAAGACAGTGATAAAGGCACTATAGAGCCATTACTATGAAGTCCCTCTACTCTATAGCTAGATGCGATATTGTTTTGGCTATTTTGTAGCAAATTGATGCTGGATTTAGAAAATAGTGGCGTTATGAGTAGTTGGTTAAAGGACATCCCCAAAAGTTCGGCTTCGCTGTAACCAAACAGTAAGCAGGCAGCGGGATTGGTTGATTCAATGACGCCCAATAGACTAAGCATCACAATACCTTCGCTAGAGACATTAAAAATATGGGCGCTGGCTTCTTTTAGTTTGTAACTAGATTGGTGTAAATCCTGAATCTCTGCTGTTTTTAGATTTAAAAGATCTTGACGGTTAAGCAGATCAGAATGCTGATGATTGATTTCAATAGCTTGTTTTTTATTGATGCAATCTAAAGTATCTTCCATAACTTTATGGGCGGTCACATCCTTGAGGACTAAATAAATTATTAGCTCATTATTTTCTTGTCTAACAACAGTGGCCTTAAGTTCTAGGTAAGTAATGGTTATGTTATCGGAATATTGGTTAGCGTTAGTTATTCGGATAGTCAGATAAGAGCTGGGTTGTTCTTTAAGCATATTACGAAAGAAAAGATAATAAGCATCTTGATCGTCAGCATGAATTAACTTTTCTAGGCGCTGATTAAAGAGTTTTTCACGTGATAGATTAAATAGGGTGGTTGCCGCTATGTTGGCTTGCTGGATAAGCCCTTTCTGCGACAAGGTCAGATAGGCGATAGGTGCTAAGTCATAAATACGCGTATAGTCATTTTCAGATTTTCTGAGACTCTGCTGGGTATTGATGAGCTCTTCATTTTGCATGACGAGTTCAATTTGATGCACTTGAAGTTCATAAACCAGCGTCTGAATTTCATCAGCAGTCATTTTCCCAATGTCGCCCCTTGATTTATCTATGAGTGTTTTTTGACGATTTGCTTTCGCCAGTATTGCACGTTGACGTAGGTTATGAATATCTGTAGACGGATTCATCAGCTAGGCCTTTCATTAATGCTTAATAAAATATGAGATGGGATATTTTGGCTTAGTTTCAATATACAGCCCGTTAGCAATAATGGCTTAATGCCAATCTGTGGCAATAGCACGTCTACCTGAAAGTCAGTAAAGGCTTGGTTATGGCTAATGGTATGGTTGAGTAAATCTCGCAAGGGTGCCGTATTAAAAGCATTGTTGTGAATGCTAAACAAGGACTGTCCTATAAAATCATCATGGTTAAGGCCATAATTTTTAAGATAAGCAGGATTAACCAAGCTGATACGCAGCGTATGATCTAACACTAACATGGGCTGAGGAACGGTATTAACGATGGCCGTCATTAAATACGCTTCATGGGCATAAAGTTCAGCAACTTTAAGCTTATTGATATTAATAAAGTTAATGGCTAAGCCATCAATGATGTTTTCTGTAGTTCGATAAGGCAAAATACGCACTAAATACCAGTCATTTTCAATGGTTTGAGCTTCTGCCTCTTTAATTATCAGCGTTTCTAAGACCTGCTGCGCATCATCTAATAAGTTGTCATAGCGTAAGTTAGAGGCCAAATCCGATAAAGGTCTGCCAGTATCAGTATCTATTAATTTAAAGATGTTTTTCGCTTGCCGAGTATAGAGTTTTATATGTAAATTACAATCCAGAAAAATACTAGCAATGTCAGTACCATTGAGTAAATTTTGCATGTCATCATTAGCTTCGGATAGCGACTCAATCTTCTTTTGTAGCTCAGTGTTGATGGTCGATAACTCTTCGTTGAGGGACTGCATTTCCTCTTTAGTCGTTTCTAGTTCCTCATTCGTGCTTTGTAGTTCTTCATTCGAGGACTGTAGTTCTTCATTACTGATCTCTAAATCGGCAATAGCCGCATTAAGGGATTCTTTAGTAAAGTACAGCTCATGTTCCAGATTATCTTTTTCGCTGGGAAGGCTAGGTGTCAGCAACAGAGTGGTATTCAGTTCTGGCTCTGTCAGAGTGCTAGGGAAGATAGAAATTAAGAATAAATTTCTGAGGGCTTCAGGATTATTAATTCTTTCGATAGTTAAATCTATGGTTTCTATATGCCCATCATTATTGATGTTTACATTTTTATGGATAAAGAGGTTGTCAGTGCTTTTTTCTGCCAAGCGTAATGAAGAGGCTAGCGGAAAACGCAAACCTTCACGGGCCATTTCTATAATGTTCCAGTTTGGTAACCCTGTTGGCGGCTGTATATAAGCCCCCGATTGGCCATGGATATAAAAAATTTTACCTTTTATATTAATGATAAAACTAATGGGTACATATTTATCTAATAAGAAATGTTCTACTTGTAGCGTAGTGGTTTCCGTTCTGCGCTCTGGTGCTATCTCATTTAAAGATTGCTCAAAACGCCTACTATATAAGGGTTTACGTAGTGTTAAGGGTGTCAACGCCTGTTTAAGCTCAGCTGAACGTTGATAGAACTTCCATTTAGGGTGCAAGCAGGTAAATAGCTGGTTAAAAGAGCCTATGCTTTCTGCGCTGCCTAAAAACAAAATGCCGTCAGGATTAAGGGCATAATGAAATATAGGTATAATTTGTTTTTGTAATTCTGCGTCTAAATAAATTAATAAATTTCTGCAACTAATTAAATCCATGCGCGTAAAGGGCGGATCGGAAATTAAATTGTGCTGGGCAAAAATCACGGTTTCACGTATCGCTTTGTTAATGCGATATTCATTGTTTTCTAAGCTAAAGTAGCGTGCTAAGCGTTCAGCAGAAAGCTCGCTAGCAATCGACAAGGGAAAAGTCCCCGTTCTCGCTTTACTAATGCAAGAGGCATCCAAGTCGGTGGCAAAGAGCTGTAAGCGTAAGGGTTTACCGATTTTAACGCTATATTCATGAAATAAAATAGCCAGCGAATAGGCTTCTTCACCGGTGGAACAAGCGGTTACCCAAATTCTAAGCTTATAATCATTAGGTTTGTTGGCAAATAACATTGGTAATGCTAAGGCTGCTAAGGCGTCAAAGGCCTCGCTATCCCTAAAAAAGCTAGTGACATTAATGAGTAATTCTTGCAGTAATTGTTCTTGTTCTATGGGGTTGTCGGTTAAAAACTGTATATAAAGCTGTACATTGTTAAGTTGATGTATAGACATACGTCTTGCAATACGACGCTGTATGGTACTGATCTTATATATTGAAAAGTCATGCCCTAACTGCTCGTGTAATAGATCCAATATTTTATGAAGTGACTCGTTATCAATACTCTGTTCAGTTTTATTTCTTACAGTTTTATCGGCGAAAGTTTGATAACAGGCTATCAGTTGAGCACCGATATCTTCGGCCGGTAATACAAAATCAATGTCGCCGGAAGCTATAGCGCTATTAGGCATGCCGTCGTAGCCCGCTGAACTTGGGTCTTGAGCGAAAGTAATGCCGGCAACGTCTTTAATCGCTTTAATACCTAGTGTGCCATCGGTGCCGGTGCCAGATAAAATAATGCCAATACTTTGAGTCTGACAATCTTGCGCTAGCGATTGTAAAAACGCATCAATGGGATGATAAGCGCTAATATGCTTAGGGTTGCTAATGAGTTGTAGCTGATGATTATTTACGGCCAGTTCTTTGCCTTCTGGACAAATAAAAATCTGATTGGCTTTTAAAACCATGCCATTTTCGGCAATATGTATCGGAAGTAGGGTGTGTTTTTGTAATAATTCCGGCAATAAACTAGGTCGATCAGGACTTAAGTGCGTGACAATAATAAAGGCAAGGCCAGAATCTAGTGGTAAATGGGTAAAGAAGGTGGTTAGCGCCTCTAGTCCGCCTGCCGAAGCGCCAATGCCCACTACTGTTAGAGTTGGCGCGAGTAGTTCTGTATCTTCTGGTATTATTTGATCTGGCAATGATTCCACTAAAGGCCATCCTATAAAGAAGGTAGTGTGTAAGTTAAGTCGTTTTAGAAAATTGGATCGCGATTTTTGTCATTAAAATTCATAGGGGCTAACTTTAGCCTAAAAAACTATCAGTTGTCACGCACTTAAGTAGTTATACGAATAGCGCCGTGTTTTATTAGCGGTTAAAGTAGTTGCTCATCAAAGATAAATTCCCTGATAAAGGCCTGTTAGCCTTGTATTATCTTGGGATGTCTTTATTAATATAAACTTATTTATTTTGTTAGAGGTTATTATTATGAAAGCAACTTTAATTGTTGTCGCAGACCAAAGTCGAGCGCGTATTTTTAAAACAGACGCACCTGCTACACCCTTAATTGAAATAGAAACCCTGACGCATACTGAAGGTCGCTTGCATGACCGAGATTTGACTTCGGACTTGCCCGGCAGAATTCAAGGTTCTGGCCATATTGGCCATGCCTTTGAACAAGCTACCGACCCTAAGCAACATGAAGCAGATTTATTTGCTCATAGGCTGTCGCATTACTTAGAAGAGGCACTCAACGCTCAGCAATTTAACCAATTATTGATCATAGCCGAACCGTCTATGCTCGGCTTATTACGTAACTGTCTACCCGAACGCATCAAAAAAACTATTTGCTTTGAATTAGATAAAAACATCACAACATTAAGCCCCGAAGAAATCCGCTTACATTTGCCTAGTCATTAGTCATTGATAGGAGTGCAACAGCTGAATCTGTTGCACTTAAAACAGCTGAAGCTGTTTTACTCCGGAAAGGGACGAGCAACAGTTTTATCTTTGCTCGACATGTTGGTTTCCAAGATTACACTTAAGCCAAACTCTTACTAGCAACCTCATACACATCCCTAGAAACAGCTTCTGTGCTTATAATGCGTTTTAACTGGGCTTTGATGAGCTCTTGTCTAGGGACATCATAACGACGCCAGGTGGTTAAGGCACTTAACATGCGTGAAGCCACTTGGGGGTTGAGGCTATTAAGGCTGATAATTTGATCGGCTAGATATTGATACCCCTGACCATTTTCAGCGTGAAAATGTAAAGGATTGGCCTGACTAAAAGCACCAATTAAGGCTCTGACTCGATTAGGATTACTAATATCGAAGGCAGGGTGTTGCATTAAGGCTTGCACGTTAGCAAAAGTATCGGTTTGCGGACTAGTCGCTTGCAGGGCAAACCACTTGTCGATCACTAAGGCCTCAGCTTGCCATTGCTGATAAAAATCAGTCAAGCATTGTTGTTTAGCAGGATGCGAATTATTAACGATCACCGCTAATGCGGAAATTTGATCGGTCATGTTTTTAGCGCTGGTAAATTGCTGCTGCGCCCAGTGCTGATATTCAGCAAGTTCTAAACGACCTAAGTAAGCTAGGCAGGTATTTTTAATGCGACGACGACCTATGGCATCAGCATTAAACAAGCCTGATTCATCAAGATGATGGGCCTTATATAAGGCTTTGAATTGCACCTGTAACTGTTCAGTTAAGCCATTAATTACAAATTCACGAGCCTGATGAATAGCGATCACATCAATCACCGACATTTGCTCGGCTAAATAGGTTTCTGAGGGCAGACTGAGTAATAAGGATAAATACGATAAATCAGCAGGCGCTTGCGCCATGATTTGTTTAAAGGCTAGGATAAGAATAGGGTTTAGCACTAAGCTACGTCCCTGATGAATATCCTCGATTAAATTAAAAATAATTTGGCTAGCGAGTTGCTGTCCGGCTTCCCAGCGATTAAAGGTATCGCTGTCATGGCTTAATAAAAAGGCCAGTTCTTCAAGGCTGCGCTCGAAAGCTAGTTTAACCGGCGCTGAAAAACCTCTTAAGATAGAAATGATCGGACGCTGCGCGAGCGCTTCAAAGCTAAAGCTTTGCGTGGCTTCGGTCAGTTGCAAAATAACTTCAGCGCCGGCAGGGCTGCCATCCGGATTAAGCAAGCCGACCGTGACAGGAATATGTAAAGGTTCTTTATTAGTCTGTCCGGGCGTATCAGGGCAATGTTGGCTTAGCGTTAAGTTTAAGGTTTTGCTATCTGCATCGTAAGCTTGTTGTACGCTGATGACGGGAGTGCCCGCTTGTTCATACCAACGACGAAACTGAGTTAAGTCGATATTATTGGCCGCTTCCATGGCATTGACAAAATCATCGCAAGTGACGGCTTGGCCATCATGACGCTCAAAATATAGATCACTACCTTTACGAAAACCTTCGGCACCGACTAGCGTATGAATCATACGCACCACTTCCGCACCTTTTTCATACACGGTTAAGGTGTAAAAGTTATTAATTTCTATATAAGCTTCGGGGCGTATAGGATGAGCCATAGGGCCTGCATCTTCGGCAAACTGGCGCGTACGTAACATATTGACATCTTCGATGCGTTTAACGGCTTTAGAGGTGCGATCGCCGGTAAATTCTTGGTCTCTAAATACGGTAAAGCCTTCTTTAAGGCTAAGCTGAAACCAGTCACGGCAAGTAATACGGTTACCTGTCCAGTTATGGAAATATTCATGGCCTATGACGCCTTCAATATGTTCATAATCACTATCGGTCGCGGTATCAGGACGTGCCAACACAAACTTAGTGTTAAATACATTTAGACCTTTATTTTCCATGGCTCCCATATTGAAATGACCCACGGCGACTATCATGTATAAATCTAAATCATATTCACGGCCGTAAACTTGCTCATCCCAGAGCATAGAATTTTTAAGGGACTGCATGGCATGAGCGCATTTGTCTAAGTCATGGGCTTCGACAAAAATTTGTAAGCTGATGCGGCGATTAGACAGGGTGATAAATTCATCTTCAATACACTCTAACTGTCCGGCAACTAGGGCAAATAAATAACAGGGTTTGTTAAAAGGGTCTTCCCAAGTGACCCAATGCTGGTTGTTAGCCAAATCACCTTCAGCGATTTTATTGCCATTCGATAATAAGACAGGATAACGATCTCTGTCACCCACCAAGGTCGTAGTGAACTTGGCCATGACATCAGGACGATCTAGAAAGTAAGTGATCTTTCTAAAGCCTTCTGCTTCGCATTGCGTGCATAACATGCCGTTAGATAGATATAAACCTTCCAAAGCGGTATTGGCTTTAGGATTAATGGTGTTTTCTATAGTCAGTACAAAACTGCGATGTTGCGGTACGTTAGCAATAGTGAGTGACTCTTCAGTTTGCTGGTAGTCTTGTGCGCTTAATTCGTTATCATCATTTAGTACTACACGCGTTAAGATTAAATTCTCGCCGGCTAAAACCAGTGCCACATCACCGGTTTGGCTGTCAGGATTGCGAATTAACGTCAGGCGTGAAATAACCTGAGTGTGTTCTTCAGCTAAGGTGAATTTTAAGTCAACGCTTTGAATGAGATAGTCAGGTACGGTGTAATCTTTTAAAAGAATAGTCGGTGGATTAATGGCTGTCATGTGTGTACCTGTTGATATGCTGTTTTTTAGCAGCGTAAATAGTGAGTAAGAACCAAGCGCAAATTAAGCTAACGCCACCTACGGGAGTGATGACGCCTAATATTGTCATGTCTAGCAATACCAAAAAATATAAGCTGCCAGAGAATAAGACTATGCCGATAAACATTAAGGCGCCGGCCCACTTTAATAATTTAGACGTAGGGGCTTGTAGCAAGGCCAACGCAATGCCAATCAAGCCTAGCGCATGCCACATTTGATAGCTGACGCCGGTTTGATAAATGCTTAGCTGCTCGGGGCTTAAGCTGGCTTTTAAAGCGTGAGCACCAAAGGCACCCATGCCCACGCCTATCAAGGCACTTAAGGCACCTAAAAATAAAAAAACGGATTTCATATTAACGCTCTGTGAGTCTAGGAATGAGTTGAGCTAGATTGCAAGGTCGAGTACGGTGATCTAATTGCTCTTTAATAAGGCTATCCCAGCCAGTACGGCAGGCGCTGGAAGAACCCGGCAGGCAAAATAAGTAAGTCGCATTAGCGACACCGGCCAAAGCGCGAGATTGTATGGTTGAGGTTTTAATGTCTTGATAGGATAGCATCCTAAAGGTTTCACCAAAGCCGTCTAGCACTTTGTCGAGTAAGGGAGCTATTGCTTCGGGTGTGCCATCACGACCTGTTACGCCAGTACCACCGGTGCTAATCACCACTTGCACCTCTGCTTGAGCGATCCACTGAGAAACCACGGCACGGATTTGGTAAATATCATCAGGCACTATTTTCTTTTCTAGCACATGATGTCCTGCGTCTATGGCGCGATCAACTAAGGTTTTACCCGACACATCATCGGCTTCAATCCGCGAATCAGAAACCACTAAAATGGCAATGTTTAAAGGTATAAATTCTCTGTCGGGGGTCATTATATTAAGTTGCTTCTTTGAGCATGAATCAATGTCGGGGGTGAATCGTAGGTTGGGCTGTCTTTTGGGGCAACCCAACATTAGATAATATCAATGTTGGGTTAATGATAAAGCCATTAGCCCAACCTACGTAATATGTCTATTATCTTAACACAACAAATAAACCTTGTTCGCCGCGCTGGATATTAATCAGCAGTGGATTGTTGGGATTAATGACGCGTTTTAATTCGTCCAGATTATGCACGCGATAGCGATTGGCAGAAACGATCACATCGCCTGGTCTTAAACCTACTCGCCAAGCATAAGAGGCAGTATTGATTTTATCGAGGCTAATGCCTTCTAGCTGGTTTTTTGCAGTGGCAGTTAACACGGTGCCGACTAATAAACGATGTAGTTTTTCACCGGCTAGTTGAGTCTGTTCAGGTTTGGCGATAATAGCGGTGACGGCTTTTTTTTCTGTGCCATGAAAGTAATCTAAGGTGACTTTGTCACCAATTTGCAATAAGCCCACAATATTGTTGATGTCTTGACTGTTATTAATAGGCTTATCGTTAGCGCCTACAATAATGTCGCCTGGTTCTAAACCCGCTTTGGCGGCAGGTGAGTCGTTTTCAATACGACTAATGGCTGCACCATGCTGGGTTTCTAAGTTAAAGGCATTGACTAAGTCAGGTGTTAAATCTTGCGTGGTGACGCCGAGTAAGCCACGTTTTACTTCGCCATGCTTAACCAGTACATCTTTAATGGTCGTAATCATATTGGTGGGTATAGCAAAACCAATGCCGACATTGCCGCCCGTAGGTGCCAGTATGGCGGTATTCATGCCCACTAGTTCGCCCCGTAAATTAACCAGTGCGCCACCTGAATTGCCGGGATTAATAGAGGCATCGGTTTGTATAAAGTTTTCATATTTTTCTATGCCTAAACCAGAGCGACCTAAAGCACTGACGATACCAGAGGTAACGGTTTGCCCTAAACCAAAAGGATTGCCTATGGCGACCACAAAATCACCGACTTTAAGCAGACTAGAATCAGCCATGGTTAATTGGCTTAAATTATTAGCAGGAATTTTAATGACCGCGACATCCGATTCGGGGTCGGTGCCGATCAATTCAGCATTAAGTTGTCTTCCATCATGCAAAGTAACTAAGATCGTATCGGCTTTATCGATAACATGATTATTGGTTAAAACTAGGCCTTGCTTGCTGTCGATAATAACGCCAGAACCCAAGCTGTTTTTTTGTTGCTGTTGGCGGGATTGATTAGGCACATTAAAAAGCTGCCTAAAGATAGGGTCCTGCATTAAAGGATTGTCGCTGATTTGAATGTTTTTCGAGGTAGCGATGTTCACCACCGCAGGCATGCTATGTTCTAGCATAGGCGCTAACGAGGGCAGGGCTTGAGTGCCATCGTAAGGGGGTAAGCCTGCAGCCTGGCTAAGAGAGTACACTGATAAAATAGATAATAAAGCTAAGGACTTTAATAAGTTTGTTTTCATCTGCAAGAGTCAAAGGTGAGTTAAACAGTCATAGATAACAATATAAGTACGAAAACGTTTAATATCAAGGCTGAAATTTTTTTGTGCTATGTGAAGGTAGTGGGTAAGTCGTCATTCCGAGATGACAACTAACCCATTGTAAGTTACATGGAGCCGATATTATTAATGATCAGCGACTTTAATTAACCAGCCTGTATTATCATCGCAACCTAATACGGCCTTGGCGCCCACATTGATTCTAATAAATTCGCCGGTGTATTCAGCAGGTATCTGGGCTTTAACTTTAAAAAAAGTACTGGTGGTTTCTACGGTAAAAGGTAGTGGTTGTTTTTTTGCAGTTAAGGTAATAGTAGTAGGATCTACCCAAGCGGATATTTTAATAAAAAACTCTGATTTCGGAGTGACTTCAATATTATCGGGAGCCTTATATTCAGGCAAATTAAAATCGGTGAAGCGTGGTTTTTTACAAGATTTTGCTAATTCTTCTGGGCTATAAGCTAAAGCTTGGCCACTTAAGGCGATAAGTGCTATCAATAACGCCGATTTTAATAGGTGGATCATATTCATGGTTATTCCTCAATCAAGGTTTGATGTTATTTTTATGTAACCTAGTAATGCAGTGGGTTACTTTAGATATATTTGCCATGAAATTCAACTATTTCATGCATCAGCCATCAATTAAATTGTAGGGCTGGATAAGGGGAGCGTAACCTGACATTTCGACGCTACGGAAACAGTTATGATTCATTTGTAGTGTTACGCTGCGCTAATCCGATTTACGAATTGCTGTCAGCAATATTTCGATAGCCGCCACGATAATATAAAAGTGGTTCGCCGGTTCGGCAGATGCTATCTTGAACTTCAGCAATGATAATCCAATGTGTACCTGCGCGTACTTTCTCTAGAACTTTGCAATCTAAAGACATCAAGCTGTCATTCAGTATAGGCGAACCGGTGATGCCGGCTTTCCAGCTGGTATTGTCAAAACGTTGCTGTTGGCTAGCGCCGCCGGCAAATTGATTAGAAACGTCTTGCTGATCTGAAGTTAAAATATTAACAGCAAAGTAACCGCTTTCTTGTATGCCTAGGCCGGTATCGGCTGCATCATTAATACACACTAGAATTTGTGGAGGATCAACAGAAACGCTACTAAAGGCGGTGGCTGTCATGCCTTGAGCGCCATATTGTTCAGAATAAGTAGTGACTACGGTAACGCCGCTAGCCCAAAGTTGTAGCGCTTTTTTAAAATCATCAATACTAACAGTCATTATGTTCTCCGATTATTGATTCGAGTCTATAGAGTCTTTAAGTGCACACATTGAAGGCAATGTTTAGCTTAACTTGCGCTTATAGTACAACACCCTAGTCGCCTTGTTAACAAAACAGCGAAGCATTGATGATGTGTGTTGCAAATAAGCATAAAAAATTAAGACGGATTATTAAATTAGCTGGGAGCTTGCAGAGGAAATAGTGGTTAATCTTGATGAAATAGCCAAAAGTTCGTGATTGATACAGATCATTACTAATTGATCATACAGCAATCCATGTTTGATAGAGGCTGGTGCTAGCTAATCAGCCAACAACTGATAATTGGCAGGGATAGATTCTAGTTGGCCATAGAAGGTTCTGTATTTGGCAGGAATTATTTTTTGCTGACCATGCAATGCTCTGTGTCTGACAGGGGTTATTTCCTGTCAGACTAGGAATGATCTACGATCTAATAGAAATGCTCGCTACTTATAAAGCATCGGTGCCTAATTATTGGACTAGGTTGTTAATATATTAAGGAATGTTGCTGGTGAAATGAGATTCGTTGCTAAGTGCCAGTGCTTAGGCCGGTGTAGTAGGTGTTTTGTCCGGTGTCGGAGACTTGCGGGCAAAGCGTTGTGCAAGACTGTCTAAATGTTCATCCAAAAGACCATTTTTATCTGCGAGTTTAGCGACTTGATAAACGACTAATGTCTGGCTGTAAGCATCGCTGCCCACCGCCATAAAGGTATCTTCTAAGCGCTTCATGAGTTGGCGCATAGCTAAAACAATGGGTTCTAGTTGCCTAACTAAGGTTACTTCTTGGTTGTATTGATCAAGATCAAAATTTCGTGGCAGTATGCCGGGATTCTGGCTCGCTAATACCAAGCCATGGTCTATAAAGGCGCGGCTTTTGTCGCCTAATTTGGGTAAGCTACGTCGGTCGGCAGTGGTTAAGTCAAGTAAGAACGGTAGTTTACTTTGAATATCGATAATCGTTTGTAATAGAGCTTTTTGTTGATCGACAGGTAATTCGCCGGTGATAAGATTGTTAATCATAAGTACCTCTTAAGTTGAGAAGAAACATATAAAGTTTGTATCGCAAAAGATGTTTTAAGTGCTTTTGCAGTATTTTGATGCGCTAACGGATTTTGTTAATAGATAGAGGCCAAGAAGAGCCGCCGGTGAGATAGTAACACAGAAAATTATAAAAAGAATTAACTTGTGAGTTAGTTTTTATTGCGTTGAATTAAACAAGAGATTAAGTGACTGAGTGGTAGGCCAGAGGCGAAGGTCGATTGGGGACAATCAACGCTCTGTAATAGGCCCTTAGTATTGATTGACTAAGGGCGATTGCTAGATTATAGCTATATATAATCGTCCATTATAAAACATGGCGTTCAATTTATTTATTTTCTAGTCCTGATAAGCCAACAATAGACCAGTTATCAAAAGCGAGTATGCCTTCTTGATCGTCACCGTTATTGTAGGTTATGCGGCAAGTGTAGTTTTTGGAGGTAGTATTTGAAGTTTGATCTGTAATGTTAAATTCACCATGGATAATAAAATCGTAATTACCCATAGACCAAGCATTGAGCGCTTTTTCAGGAAAACTAACTACAGCATCTGTGCCTAGTTTTGATTTAATCTCATTATTGCAATGCAAGTAGGCAATCGCAGTTAAAGGAGTCGATATGGGTAGTTGACTGGCTTGATCTTTAGTATCGACCATAAAAAGATCGGATGCTGCAACTTTGTACATGAATGGCATAACCAGTTTATATTGGCTTAAAAGTAGTGCTATAAATGCGAGGATAAATAGTAAGTTTTTGTACTTTTTCATAGGGTTATAGTATTGATTTAATAATTATTGTTAGCACTATAATATAAGATAATTCCATTGGAACTCAGCTTATTAGTAAGCACTAAGTGTATCATCTCTTTATTTAAAGGCAAGGAGGTAAAGCTTGGTTTAGATAGTGGCTGGGTACGGTCTATGTTCAACGTTATTTAATTAGAAATAAGCTAGCTAGACCTAAAAAAATAAAGAAGCCCATGGAGTCGGTGACGGCTGTCAAAATGACACTAGTGCCTACTGCGGGATCTTTGCCGAATTGATGGCGTAATAAGGGTATACCAAGGCCAAAAATAACTGCAACGAGCAAGTTAATAAACATAGCGGTTGCCATGACAGCGGAAAGCGCGATGTCTTGATAAAGCAGTAGGCTTAATAAGCCCATAATTAAACCGATAAAAACACCATTGATGATGGCGAGTTTAAGTTCTTTTTTTATTAATCTGCCCACATTGCTAGGTGTGACTTGCCCTAAAGCGAGTGATCTTATGATTAACATGCTGGTTTGATTGCCGGTATTGCCGCCCATGGCTGCAATGATGGGCATTAATGAGGCTAGCGCTACTAATTGCAAGATGATATCTTCGAAGACACCAATAATCCGTGTGGATGCGAAGGCGGTGGCAATATTGATTAATAGCCAGCCCCAGCGATTCCTTGCACTTTTCCAAACACTAGAAAATAGATCTTCTTCTTCGCTAACGCCTGCTTGGCTGAGTAAATCTTCATTTGATCTTTCGCGGATATAATCAAGTATATTGTCTACGCAGAGTCGTCCTTGTAATTTGTTTTGTTTATCGACTACTGGGGCTGAAATGAGGTCATAACGTTCGAAGGCGCGCACGGCTTCAGCCGTTTCTTGATCGATCTGAAATCGTACAAAATCAGTAACCATGACTTCAGCCACTTGCTGGGAGGGTAGGTGGGTTAGTAATCTTTGTAGCGGTAATATGCCCTGAACAATATTGTTTTGGTCGACAACAAATAATTTGTCAGTGTGGCTGGGTAGTTTTCCTAAGCGGCGTATATAAGCAATGATGGCCTTTAGGTTAAGGTCATTGCGGATAGTAATCATGCCGAAATCCATCAGGGCCCCCACTTGAGTTTCTTGATAAGACAAGATGTCATTTAAGTGTTGGCGATCTTCGCTATTTAAGGAGCGAAGTATTTTTAGCATGGTTCTTTTAGGAAGATTAGCTGCTAAATCCGCTATTTCATCCGTATTTAATTTGCCAGCGACTGTGGCGAGTTCTTCGGCGGCCATGCCTGAGATGAGCGTTTGCCTGACGGCGTCGGAAACTTCGAGTAAGATTTGTCCATCATGACTAGACTTGATGGCATTCCATACGGTTTGCCGCTCATCTAAAGGTAATGACTCTAAAATAAACGCGCAATCAGCAGGATGAAGTAGGATAAGTTTTTCTTGTAGCCGACTCTGATGTTGATTTTGCAGCATGGCTGCAATGAGTTCGTGGTTTATTGAAGGGCCACGCTGAACCAGCGTTGTTTCTATGCGTTGCTTTTCTAGTAAGCTAATGATTTCTTGTAATTGATGATCAAGAAATTGTGCTGAATGGATTTGTTCAGTAGCTTCCATAGTGCTAGGCCCATTATTAAGTTTGTGATAGTTGATTTACTGTGAACATAAATCAAATTGTAGCTAGCTTTGTTTTATCTTGATTAATAATAGCCTTTATTTCAGAACTTAAGCTTTTTTACAAAAATCTAAATCAACACTAAGTTATCTCTGTGTATCATTTCTGACTCATCTGCATAGCCTAGGATTTTCTCAAATTCTGTGCTGTTTTTTCCTGCAATGCGTTCTGCGTCTGTATTGCCATAGTTAATGAGTCCACGTGCAATCTCGATGCCTGATTCATCTTTGCAGGAGACTAATTCGCCGCGTTCAAAGTGTCCTGAGATGGTTTTCACACCAACGGCCAATAAGCTTTTACCGTCACTTTTTAATACTTTAATTGCACCTGCGTCGAGTATTAATTGTCCTTTGACTTGTAATTGCCCAGCTAACCAGCGTTTTCTTGCGACTAAGGGTTCTATGTCTGGTAGAAAGTGTGTGCCCAAATTGCTGCCTGATATGACCTTAGTAATGATATTGTCAACAGCACCTGCAGCGACGACTGTTGCAGCACCTGAACGAGAGGCTAGCCGTGCAGCACTTACTTTGGTGGACATGCCGCCACGACCTAGTCCGCTACGGCTATCGCCGGCCATCGATTCTAAGCGAGGATCATTCACGCTAATTTCAGAAATTAATTGTGCGTCTGGATATAGGCTGGGATCGCCGGTAAACAGGCCTTGTTGGTCAGTAAGAATAATGAGTAATTCAGCTTCAACTAAATTAGCCACTAAGGCCGCTAAGGTGTCGTTGTCGCCAAAGCGGATTTCTTCGGTAGCCACAGCATCATTTTCATTAATAACCGGAACGACACCAAATTTTAATAACGTTAATAAGGTGCTGCGGGCATTTAAATAACGCTGCCGGTTAGAGAGGTCATCATGTGTGAGTAAGACTTGTGCGGCATGCAAACCATGTTGCTGAAAATTATCATCAAAAACGCGCACTAAACCCATTTGGCCGACGGATGCGGCCGCTTGCAGTTCATGCAGCGTTTTTGGTCTAGTTTTTAAGCCCAGACGACTCATGCCTTCGGCGACTGATCCTGAAGAAACTAGAATGACATCAATAGATTGATGTCTTAACTCAGCCATTTGTTTAACCCAGGCGGTGATGGCGACTTTATCTAGTCCTAGGCCGCCCTTGGTTAATAATGAGCTGCCTATTTTTACAACAACTCGTTTAACTTTTGTAAACTCATTCCTGCTCACTTTTGTTCCGCCGTTGTTCTTCTAAAAAGTTCATGATGGCAAACATTAAGGTTTGTGTGCCTTCGCCATTAATGGCTGCAATTTTAAAAACAGGGCCTTTCCACTCTAATTCATCAATAATCGCTTGGCAGTGTTCTTCAGCTTCATCGTAAGGTAAGCGGTCAATTTTATTCAGTACTAGCCAGCGTGGTTTGTTGGCTAAATCATCGCTCCATTTTTTGATTTCATGAATGATTTTTTTCGCTGCTTCTACGGGTGTATCCATGCTTTCATAGGGGACTACATCAACTAAATGCAGTAATAATCCGGTGCGTGATAAATGCTTAAGGAATTGTAAGCCTAAGCCTGCGCCTTCCGCTGCACCTTCAATAACACCGGGTATATCAGCAATCACGAAGCTACGTAAGTCGTCAACACGGACTACGCCCAAATTGGGATGTAAGGTGGTAAAAGGATAATCTGCTACTTTAGGTGTGGCTGAAGAAACGGAGCGTATTAAGCTAGACTTGCCAGCATTGGGCATGCCTAGTAAGCCTACGTCGGCGATTAGGGTAAGCTCTAAAAGAAGAATGCGATGTTCGCCTTCACTGCCTTTGCTGGCTTTTTGAGGGGCTCTGTTAATACTGCTTTTAAAGCGAGTGTTGCCTAAACCATGAAAGCCTCCTTTGGCAACTAGCAGTGTTTCGCCGACCTTGGTAAGATCGCCAATAATTTCGCCGGTATCTTTTTCGGAAACTTGTGTGCCTAAAGGAACGGGTACATAGCAGTCATCACCTTTTTTGCCTGTGCAATTACGACTCATGCCATTTTGCCCGCGTTGAGCTCTATGCACGGCATGATATCTAAAATCTACCAGTGTATTTACATTTTCAACGGCGATTAGATAAACGCAGCCGCCGTCTCCACCGTCTCCACCGTCTGGCCCACCAAAAGGGATATATTTTTCACGTCGGAAACCGATAGTGCCATTGCCACCATCACCTGCTTCTACACGAACTTCTGCTTCGTCAATAAATCTCATAACTTACACGCGCCACATACAAAACCAACCAATAAAAACAAAAAAAGCCCCGCCAAAAATGACGGAGCTTTTTTAAAGCCACCGGGTTAAATTAAGATTAATCCGGTTTACAAAACTTTAAGCTGTAATGCAGTTTAAATTTATGCAGCAACAATGCTGATAAATTTACGGCCTTTAGGGCCTTTAACTTGAAATACGACTCTACCCTCTGCCGTCGCAAACAGGGTATGATCTTTTCCACAGCCTACATTGTCGCCGGCGTGAAATTTAGTTCCACGTTGACGTACAATGATGTTTCCTGCTGCTACGAGTTCGCCACCGTAGCGTTTGACACCTAAGCGTTTTGCATTAGAGTCACGACCGTTGCGAGTACTACCACCCGCCTTCTTATGAGCCATTTTTAACTCCTAAAATATTAAGCAGAAATGCCAGTAATCTGGATTTCTGTATAGTATTGACGATGCCCCATTTGTTTCATATGGTGCTTACGTCTTCTGAATTTAATGATTTTGATTTTATCATGTCTGCCTTGAGACAGAACAGTCGCTGTAACTTTGCCGCCTTCAATAAAAGGCAAGCCGATTTTAACAGTATCATCTGTTTGAATCATCAGCACTTTGTCAAATTCAATGCTATCGCCTGTGCCCAGCTCTAGTTTTTCTATTTTTAAGTAAGTACCTTCTTCTACACGGTACTGTTTACCACCTGTTTGAATTACCGCATACATCGGCGCAAGCTCCATCAAGCATTAATCTGTTATAAACTGAACAGAGAATTATATTTTTAAAGCAGAAGTTAGTCAACAACAAACTTTTTTATTTGGTGTTGTTATAACTTAAGAGTAATAAGAAAATCTTATAAAGACACCTGTGCTTTTATTAATAGCATGGGCAGTTAGTTTCCTATTGGGGTATAATAACGCAAATAGATAATGATTTATAGTTATCACTTTGAAAAATAACCTAAACTTACATATTCAGTATTAAATCAATGGTATCGAACTCACAGTCGCCTACGAATACACCTGCATCGATTGATTTTGATTCGATCAAACAATTAACTGCAATCGATGCTATAGCCGTCGATCAACTTATTATTAATGAGTTGAGTTCAGATGTTATTCTCATTAATCAGATGGGGCGCTATATAGTCGGTAATGGCGGCAAACGTTTGCGGCCTATGCTCTTATTGCTTGCGGCTAAAGCCTTAGGCGGTGTTAGTGATAATCATCTGGTGCTTGCTGCAGTTATAGAGTTTATTCATACGGCAACACTATTGCATGATGATGTAGTGGATGAATCTGATCTTAGGCGAGGCAAGGAATCTGCTAATGCTGTTTGGGGTAATGCCGCTAGTGTATTAGTGGGTGATTATCTCTACTCTAGTGCTTTTGAAATGATGGTCCGTACCGGTAATATGCGAGTTATGGAGATTTTATCAAAAACAACGACGGCTATTGCTGAAGGTGAAGTTTTACAGCTTTTAAATTGTAATAATCCAGAAACTACCGAAGCTAAATATTTAGAAGTCGTTGCTAGAAAAACAGCGATCTTGTTTAGTGCTGCCACTCGATTGAGTGCCGTAATAACAGGAGTCTCGTCTGAGATAGAAGAAGGCTTAGCTCAATATGGACAACATTTAGGGATTGCTTTTCAATTAATTGATGATGCTCTTGATTATAAAGCGAGCCAAGATGATCTAGGTAAGAACTTAGGAGATGATCTTGCCGAAGGCAAACCAACATTGCCTTTGATTTATGCTATTCAAAAAGGAACTGAGCAAGAAGCTTCGATTATTATTGAGGCTATCAAAAATGGCAATCGTGACGTCTTTAATGAAGTTTATGCCATAGTAAAAAGTACCCAAGCTATCGCTTATACAGAACAACGCGCCGATGAAGAAGCTGAAAAAGCGATTGATGCACTGAGTGTTTTGCCAGATTCAGATTATAAAACGGCATTAATTCAATTGGCTAAGTTTTCTGTACAAAGAAGTTATTAATACGATCGTTATCTTATAGTCGAAAATCTATTAATTAACCCAGTCACTCGTTGCACTCTTTGACGTACTGTACTGGAAAAGACAGCCTCATTAGTGACTAATTTAATGGTTTTTTTAGCTCTAGTGATGGCTGTATAGAGTAGTTCTTTGGTTAATACTGGGCTGATGGTCTCGGGCAGTATAATCAAAACTTCTTCAAACTCTGAGCCTTGGCTCTTATGTATGGTCATGGCAAAGACTGTTTCGCAATGTGGAATGCGAGCAGGTAGGTATTTCTTTATACTACCATCAGCTCGTTGAAAAAATACCCGAAGTTGGTCTTCTTGTTCTTTGTCACGCAGACAAATACCGATGTCGCCATTGTAAAGTTGTAAGGCGGCATTATTTTGAGTGATCATTATCGGTCGGCCGCAATACCATAATCCTGATAAATGGATAAGTTTCTTGTTAGATAGTAATATTTCTACGGCATGATTAATGTCGGATACACTATTTTTGCCGAGTCGCGTTGCGCATAAGGCTTGAAAGCGATTGAATGCTTTGTAAATATCACTAAATTCTGCCCTTGCAGTAATCAGTCGTAAGTAATCTATTTGTTGCTTAGAAATATAATCGATTAAATCAGTTTCTAGTAGAGCAATATTTTTATTGCCGGTTTGTAATAGTCGCCACGCTTCAAGATCTTGTTGTTGGTTGATAGCAGTCGCTAAGTTTTTTATATCTTCATCAAAACGATGTGACTTTTGTAGCTCTAGTGTTTGTTGCGGCAAAGCCGTAGTAAGATCTGCCAATACTGCTCCTGACTCGACAGAGGCTAATTGATCTTTATCTCCCAGAAGTATCAGTCTAGCGCCAGGTTTTAATGCATCTACTAATTTACTCATTAATGCTAAATCAACCATAGAGGCTTCATCAACGACAACCAGATCATAAACTAAGGGTTGCTTGGCGTTATGGCGAAAATAAGGAGAGGGTGGTTTGGCTCCTAATAAGCGATGCAAGGTCGTCACCGATTCTGGTATAGCTGATTTTATCGCAGCTATGCAGGGTAGTGCTGCTTTGTTAAAGCCTATTGATTCTTGTAGGCGCATAGCCGCTTTGCCTGTGGGAGCCGCTAAGGCAATGAGTAGTGGTTGATCTGATAACTCTTGTAATAGGGCTAGAATTTTGACGACGGTAGTTGTTTTTCCCGTTCCTGGCCCCCCAGTGATCATGCAGAATGCTTGATTAATCGCCATGGTGGCTGCTGCTAGTTGCCAGTCAATGGTCTCTGAGTTGCCGAAATATTTATCAAGTAGTGTGCTAAAGTCAGCAGTGGTTTTTGGCTTATTGCTTACCTTTAATTGAGTTATTTTGCTTAGTTGCTGTGCTAAACGGCTCTCATAGAGCCAATAACGATGCAGATATAAACGATCTTGTTCGATAGCAAGTGGCAGTGTAGTAGTGGTGTCATGGCTGTTAGTGTCTATTAGTGCTAATCCGGACGCTATAATTAAAGTTTTAGCCTCATCATCTATTTGAATGCAGCTGTGTCCTTGGCTTTGTTCAAATGATAAAGACATCACTATATTTTCAAAGGCTTGTTTTTGAGTAGGGTCTAATAATGACCGTTCACTGAGAAAGCGAGCGAACACCATATCCAGTCGGCTAAAGGGTTGTTTTTCGAAAATCATAGGGCCGAACTCATTAGGTGTTTTTTATTAGCAATAGTCGCTTTAGCCAAGAGTTGATTCAATTAAAGTCGCTTGACTGTTTTACTTTGATTAGAAATTAAATAGGCTTATTATAATCGATAGCCTCTTTTTAAGGTTAAATACCAATAACATGTTTATACAAATAACCCATTTTTCAAAACAACAAACGACAATCCTAAAGGGATTGGGCATTTTGTTGATTGTTTTTCATAATTTTTTTCATAATTTAACGCCAGTTATTGGTGAAAATGAGTTTAGCTTTTCTGCAAATATATTCTGGAATTATTATCACGTTTTGCAGGCTAGTCCAGAGCATGTGCTTAGGGTGTTATTTAGTTATTTTGGGCATTATGGCGTTCAGGTATTTATATTTTTTAGTAGCTATGGTTTAACCAGAAAATATTATCAACTGCCACTTATAACTAGTCAGTTTCTAGTCGGTCGGATAAAAAAGATTTATCTGTCTTTTTTAATATGTATAGCGTCTTATATCATCTTGGGTGTAATAAAGGCCGAATTCCTGTCAGATGAGAAAATATTTTATTGGGGTAGTTTGCTTTGGAAAGTTTTGCTGACCTCGAATTTTATGCCGGGTCAAGCATTGATGCCTGTTGGACCTTGGTGGTTTATACCTTTTATTTTTCAAGTTTATGTTTTGTTTCCTTGGCTTTTAAGATGTTATCAAAAACAAGGCGCTAAGTTTCTTGTCTTGATTTCTTTAGTAGGGATATTGCTTGAATTACAGTTAAATCCTTATTGGATGACGAAACAGCTGAATATTAATTATACGGTTTTTGGCCACTTACCTTTGATTTGCTTTGGGATGTTTTTTACCGCGCAAAAGAGAATAAATTTAATAGTGCTGGCTATAAGTGTTACCTGCTCTTTTTGTCTTATGGTGTTAGCTAATTTCTACACGGATGCTTGGGTATTGAGTGATGTCGCGCTGGTGATTATAGGTTTAGCAATATTCACTAAGCTATTTAAGGCGTTATCAGCATGGCCCTTAATCGAAAAATGCTTATTGTTTTATGGCGAGCTTTCATTTCATTTGTTTATGGTTAATGGTTTTCTTCGATCACCTTTTCATGCTGTTGCAGAAGGCTATCATATCTGGTGGTTAGACAATTTAGCAGCTTTAATCTTCTTACTATTTGCTACCTTTTATGCTGTTGCTTTACAACGACTGGATGAAAAATTACGGGCTATTGTTTGTAAGTTAGCATAAGTGATTCCTTGTTTATTAAGCTTGGAATGTGGTAATGTCTCCACTAATAGTTCATTTGTTATCGTATAAGTATTATTAATGAGCTTAGTCTAATGAGGTTTCTTTCTTATCAATTTAAGCAGTTAAGCAGGCTCAATAAATGGTTGTCCTTAACTCTGTTTGTAGAGCAAAGCTAATATGACATCCATACGCATATATCCATTATGTTTTGCAATAATCGCGTGGTTTTCTTTAAGTGGCCTTAAGTCGCTGACTGATAATGAAGTAGACGTTGTCAACAAGAAAAATGTAACAATAAGTCCTATTTTAAACGTAGTTGAAAGCAGTGAAAAACGGCAAGAAAAAAAGGCAGATGAAAATGTTGCTAAGGTACGATCTAAGAAAATAATCAGAGTTGACGCGGGTAGCAAGCAAAAGTCATTTATTCATAGTGAACTTGACACACCCTTGGATCTTTCTGTTCCCTTTAAAGCAACTGAAAAGTTTGATTTGGAGAAAAAGTGGTTAATTCCTCACGAAACGTTAGATGTTTTTGCCGTTGATCCTAATAGAAAAGTGAGATCGCTAGAGTTGAATGGTGACTTATTAATGTCTCCCGATCCACAACCAGAAAAGCGAAAGTCAGTAGATGGTGCGGGTATTAGTATCAATCTTAAGCGTTGATAGATTCAGTCATTAAGTTTGATGTGCTCTTAATCTAACCATTCAATAATATGATCTTCTAGGTCTAGTTTGGGTGATTCTTTAATAGCATAGCGATGAATCGATATGCCGGCTTTTTTAACGCTAGTGCTACGTCCCGAAACTAATGGATGCCAAGTTGGAAGTTCTTGATTGTCATTAAGTAAGCGATAAGCGCAGGTAACGGGTAGCCAATGATATTGCGTAAAATCAAAACGTTTTAAATTCAAACATTCAGGTACTAATTGAGTGCGTTCAGTATAGCGTGTACAGCGACAAGTTTTGAGGTCGATGAGTTTACAAGCAACATTGGTATAAGCAATTTCTCCGGTATCTTCATCTTCTAGTTTGTGTAGGCAACATTTGCCGCAACCATCGCATAATGATTCCCATTCTTCGGTGGTCATCTCGGTTAGTTTTTTTGTTTTCCAAAAGCTCATGCTAGAGTTAATAAAGTAATGAAACGGTCATGGTTAGATAAGTAGAGAAGATAGCGAATAAGCATTAATTATTATGACTTTGTGCTAGTTCTTTTAATATTTCTCTAAAATGCTGGTAACTGTGAATAGTTAATACGCCAATTTCACTAAGTAGTCCTTGAAAATGACCGGCAGCTCTGCCGCCCACTATAAGAGCAACATCATTACCGATTAATTTTTTCAATCGCCTTAATTCTTTTTGCACAATATGATCATCGCTAGCAAAACTTAGGCTGATAGTCAGTGCTTGTGCATCAACATACTTAACTGCCATGGCAATTTCATCAGCGGGTAAGTCCGCCCCTAAATAAGTGACTTGCCAACCGCTAAATTCGGCCATGATGGCTGCTAACATGGCACCTAATTCATGAAGTTGGCCCATAGGTGTGGTCACTATCATTCTAGGTGCGTTGGGTGGGCTAGGGTTATTGTTGCGTAAAATATAGGTTAAGGAGCGAATAACTGATGAGGCCATGTGTTCATGTACCGGCCTTAGCTCTCCTTCTTTCCAACTCTTACCAATTTGGGTCAATAAAGGCGTTAATAAATGCTCAATAAAGGCTTCAGAACCAAGCTCTACAATAGCATTTTCAAAATGAGACTCTAGTAATTTTGCATCAAATGCTAATACGGCGGCATAACATTTTTCTATGTAATCTTCGGCAAGATGCGATATATTTCGCTTTGCATTGACAGCATGAGTGTATGAAATTGGACTGGTATCAGACTCATCTTTCAAAAGAGTTTTTAGATCACTCAGTGAGAATTGAGCGATTTGACTAATACTGTGGCCATTGCTCGTTGCTTGATTGAGTAACTTTAGGCGGGCAATGTCTTGATCAGTATAAACTCTATGACCACCTGCGGTACGTGTTGGAGTGACCGCTTGATAGCGGCGCTCCCAAGCTCTGACTAGATCAGATTTAACGCCTGATCTTTTAGAGACCGTACTGATTAAATATTGCGCTGAGTCTTCATTAATTCCAGCCATACGTTGCTTCTTTGCATCAAAACTAAAAGCTTTATACTAACATAAACTTATACAAAACATTGACAAATAATAGGCTTATTAACGTTAGGCTTGCTCATGTGTAGGTTTATTATTGTTCTGGTATAGGCATTGAATCTAAATAACTTCAGTAACAGCCTCAATTTTAGCGCCTAAGATCAACATAGACGGACAAAATAAGTATAATGGCGCTACAGCTTTCTGATCTCTTTAATCAGTAATTTAAATCTTTATGTCCTTAAAAATTGCTCTGGCACAAATTAATTTCTTGGTTGGTAATATTCCAGCTAATGTTGATCATATGGTTGATGCCGCTATTATTGCGCGGGATGAATTACAGGCCGATATTATTGTTTTTCCTGAGTTAAGTATTACCGGTTATCCAGCAGAAGACTTACTGTTGCGCTCTGATTTTATTAGTGCAGCCAATAATGCTATTTATCAGTTGGGTGATCGTGTTGCCGATATAGCCATGGTTGTGGGTTTCCCTGAGCAGGACGGTGATGCGCTTTATAATAGTGCAGTAGTCCTGCATCAAGGGGTAATATTGGCTTGTTATCGTAAACAAGCCTTACCGAATTATGGCGTGTTTGATGAACAACGTTACTTTACCCCAGGCCATCAGCCTTGTGTGTTTGAGTTTAATGGTACTTTTATTGGCCTGACAATTTGCGAAGATGTTTGGAAAAGCGGCATTATTGAGGCCAGCCAACAAGCAGGTGCCGAGTTATTGTTAACCCTGAATGCTTCGCCGTTTAATTCAGGCAAGATCCATCAACGTGAAGCGATCATTTGTCAGCAAGTACATGCTGCAAAAATTCCTCTGGTTTATGTCAATCAAGTAGGCGGTCAAGATGAATTGATATTTGATGGTGCGTCTTTTGTAGTGGATGCACAGGGCGAGATTGTCTTTCGTGCCGAAGAATTTAAAGAGCAAATTAGTGTTATCGAGTTTGAGGGTAGCACGCCAATTAAGGCACAATGTGCGCCACTTTATAATGAAATATCCAGTGAATATCAGGCTTTGGTCTTAGGTATTAAAGATTATGTGCGAAAAAATGGTTTTCAAGGCGCTTTATTAGGCTTGTCCGGCGGTATTGATTCAGCACTAGTGTTGGCGTTGGCGGTGGATGCGCTGGGAGCAGATAAGGTCGAAGTGGTGCTCATGCCGTCGCGTTATACGCAAGATATGAGTAATGAAGATGCGCTATTGCAGGCGAAAGTTTTGGGTGTAAATCACCATATTATCCCTATAGAACCTGCCGTGAATGCTTTTACCGATATGTTAGCCGACGTGTTTAGTGGTGCAGCTAAAGATACCACTGAAGAAAATATACAGGCGCGTTGCCGAGGCGTAGTTTTAATGGCGCTGTCTAATAAGCAAGGTAAGTTATTGCTGACTACCGGTAATAAAAGTGAAATGAGTGTCGGCTATGCCACACTCTATGGTGACATGGCGGGTGGTTTTGCGCCGATTAAAGATGTGCCTAAGTTGCTGGTTTATCAATTAGCCAAGTATCGTAATAGCCTGTCTGAGGTGATACCTGAACGTGTCATTACCCGTCCACCCTCTGCTGAATTAGCACCTGATCAAGTGGATGCTGATTCCTTACCTCCCTACGAGATTTTAGATCCTATCTTAGAACGTTATATAGAGCTAGACCAATCGGCTGAAACTATCATCGCTGCGGGTTTTAATGTTGCCGATGTTCGAAGAGCGATTAGTTTAGTCGATAGAAATGAGTATAAGCGTAGGCAATCTCCTCCGGGTATTCGTATTACTGAAAAAGCGTTTGGTCGTGACCGACGTTATCCGATTACCTCTGGCTATAAAGGTATTTTATAAGCTTTAAATCCATAATGGCTGATGATTTATTCACCTTAGCTGGGCTAAAAAACTAAGAGTGAGGTGTTACTTTAGAATTACTACATGCTCATTCGCGCCTTTCAGCTTAGAGGCAATGCTTAGGCTACTGCAGAGTAACTAGGATCTATTAACCTTTAGTGCAATTTACTTCAATGTTGATATTATCTGTAGCATCGAAAACATCATCTACACAATAGTGGATGTTATTTTTTGCAGTCAGCTAAGTCAGATTAGCGAGCAATTGTAATCTGACGCTAGCATAACTTATTGATGGTTAATTCTTTTTTAATGATTCTAATAAACTAATAGCTGTTTTCTTTTCTGAGAACTCTAAGTCTGTGTTTACTAGAGGTTCCAAAATAGCAATCGCTTTGGCTGTGTTGTTATTACTCACATAGGCTTCAGCTAAATGTAGTTGTATATCATTTTGCTTAGGTGCTAAAGTTGCGGCTTTTTCAAGTAGTATAAGGCCTTTACTTGCTTGGTTTTGTTTCAAAAGAAGATGGCCGTAAGTATCTAAAATGGCCGCGGATTCTGGTGCTTTATCATAAGCTCTTTTCGCTAAATCTAGCGCTCTAGGATCGTTTTTTTGTGCGTAAAGTATGGCTAAGTTATTTAAAGCGATCACATTATCACTTTGTTCGGTCAGCATGGCGTCATAATGAGTTTCGGCTTGATCAGAATCATTCTGCTGTTGGTAAATGCTAGCCAATTTAAAGTGGATTGCTACGTCTTTAGGGGTCTTTTCTAATGCCTCTTTCAATAGCTTAATCGCCTCGTCAGGTTTCTTTTGAGCGATCAATAAATCGCTTATAGTTAATAGAATTCTTTCATTAGGCTGAGTTTTATAGGCGAGTTGATACTGCTCATTGGCTTTTTCATATTGCTTTTGAGCCAGATAAGTATCGCCTGTTAATAGCTTACCTAATACTAGTTTTGGAAACTGCTGATCTATTTTATGAGCCAGTGCCAAGGCTTCAGGGTATTGTTGATGTTTAATTAAATAGGCCGTTTTAAAAACCAAGGCTTCTGGTTTATCAGGTGCGATTAGCGCTGTTTCATCTAATAAGGCTAGGGTTTCTTTATCTTTATCGGGGTGTTCACTCAATAACCTAGCTAATAGTAAACGACTGCCGATATCTTGTTTATCTAAAGCTATGACCTTTTGCAGACTTTGTTCGGCTAATGATTTTTGATTATTAAACAGTTGCGCCTGAGCTAGAAGATCAAGTGCCATGGTATTGTTTGGATAGCGACGAATTAAATCATCACATAAAGGTAAGATTTTTTCGGGTTGTTTTTGTAAGCCATAAAATTTCCCTAGGCCTTTGATCACGTCTATTTCTATTTTAATATCATCGCTGGCTTTTTCTTTTGCGGTCAGCAACATTTTTTCTACTTCTGCATTGTTTTTTTGCTTATAAGCGATATCCGCTAACATGAGGTAAGCATTGGTGTTTTTGTCATTGATGGCGATAGCTTTATTAGCAAAGTCATGGGCTTTATCTAATTGACCTTCATCTAAAGACAGCTTTGCTGAGCCTAACAGCGCTAGAATATTTTTAGAGTCTAATCTAAGTACTTTGTCATAACTTTTTTGGGCGGCAATGGGATCTTTTTTCAGGGTTTCTAGTAAAGCTTGTAAGTTATAATAATCCGCCTCATCAGGATGTTGCTTTAAAAAATCCGTTATTTTGTTGCCAGCTTCTTCAAGTTTGTTTTGTTTCAGTAGATCGAGTATTTCTAAATAATGGGCTCTTTTGCTGTTTAACTCGGATTGTTGTAAAGACTCTAATATTGATTTTGTTTTGCCTTGCTCATCAATATTAGGGGTCAGTTGCTCAAGCGGACTGAAGTTGTTTTGTGAATGTTCTAGAGGGTTGTAAGTAGAAGCCATCACCAGTGAACTAGCGCTTAATAGCCCTATAGCGATAGCAGTCAATTGTGTTTTTGAAGGTTTATTTGTAGGATTCATGGTCTTGCCTGCTTGAGTGAAAAAGGACACTATCATCGAGTCGTGATAATGGCTGGGTTTAGGGTTGTAATAGCTTTTGTTTGATGCTTTTAGGTTGGGTAAGCTTGTTAAGATGCTGGGTGGTTCTTGACTAAGTAGTCACTATTTAGCTGAGCTGTTATCTAGTTATATAACAGAGTGGCTAAAATATATCATCTTCTTCATGGTTTGTGCTATTTTTTTTCGCAAAGCTGTTGGTGTCGATAGGGTTATAGCTTAGGAAAATGTATGATGTGCCGCTATGGTAGTTAAAAAAGAGAGTCCATTGTTAAAAACACATTATTTTGAGCCAGTGACATCACCTTTACTAAAAGGGATTAATCTTATAGAGGCCAGTGCTGGAACCGGTAAAACTTATGCTATCGCTATGTTGGTATTGCGTTTTGTTGTTGAGCACGGTTTAACGATAGATCAGCTATTAGTCGTTACTTTTACCAAAGCCGCAACTGAAGAACTTAAAGATCGTATTCGGGCAAGACTTTCTGAAGCAAAAAGAGCACTTGATGGGCGCGTGGATCAAGACAATGCTGATGTAAAAATCTGGTTAGACCAGCTAGAACTAGAGTCTGGGTTAATTAAGCAACGTTTGGTTGCGGCTTTGTTGGATTTAGATCGAGCCGGTATTTTTACTATTCATGGTTTTTGTCAGCGTGTTTTACGGGAACATGCTTTAGAAAGCGGGCAGTTATTTGATGCGGAATTGACTGATGATTTAGCTGCCATTAAACAAGCTTGTGCAGATGATTTCTGGCGGCGACAGATTTATACGCGTTCTTTGTGGGAGGTTTCGGTCTTAACCGCGACTTATCAAGCCCCAAAACAATTGCTGGATAGTGTTAACTTTATAGCCGATCAGCATAAGATTTATCCAGAGGGCGATAGCCTAGATAAAGTATTAAGCGTTCTGCAAGTATCGGCAGATAGCGCTAAAAATCAATTGCAAGCCAGCGCTAAGAGTTTGAGAGCAGAATTTGAGACAAAGAAATTTAAAGCGAGTTTTAGTGATGTCTTCGAGCTGAATCTTGCCTCCTTAAGTGCTTGGGTGACTAACGATAGTGTTCAGATTCCAAATGAAGAGGCTTTTGCGTTATTTACAGAGCATGGCTTAACTGAGGCTTTAAACGGTCAACAATTTAGAGCTAATAAGGCCCAGAGCAGCGAACAACGTAAAGCTGATTATTTAGCTGAATTATCTATCGACACGGCGGTATTTGATACGCTGACTAAGGCCTTGTTACAGGTAACTTTAGTGTTGCGTAGAATGCTTTTAGCAACTCTGCGTATAGAATTGGATAAGCGCTTACAACAGCTTAATGTCATGTCTTTTGATAATTTGATTAGTCGCTTAGCAGAGGCTTTAGATAGCGATCAATTGAGCGGCGGTGACTTGATCGTTGAGTTACGCCAGCGCTTTGCTGTGGCTTTGATTGATGAGTTTCAAGATACGGATGATAGTCAGTGGTCTATTTTTTCTTCTTTGTTTGCCGTCTCTAGTCATTATTTATATCTCATTGGTGATCCTAAGCAGGCCATCTATAAGTTTCGGGGAGCTGATATTCATTCTTATCTGTCCGCACAACAGCAGGCAGAACATAGGTACACTCTGAGTAAAAACTGGCGCTCACATCCTCAGTTAGTGACGGCGGTAAATCGCTTATTTCAACGAGAACAGGCTTTTTTACTGAATGATTTAAGCTTTAATGAAGTGCAGGCGGCTAAAACACCCGCAGATGGGGAGATACAACTTAATGGCCAGACTCTCGCACCTATGATGCTTTGGCAGTTAGCAAAAAGTGAGACTAAATCGGGTTATTGGACTGCTGGTAAGGCGGCAGATCAGATGAGTGTCGCAGTCATAAATGAGGTCGTCGCTCTTTTAACGGATGGGTACTACTTGCAGCCAGAAAATAGGAGGCTGTTAGCTAAAGATATCGCTATTTTGGTAAGAACCAATGCCCAAGCTCGTGACTATCAAGCGGCTTTGCGTGCCGCTGGCGTACCTTCGGTACTGAATAACACTGAGTCAGTTTTTGTCTCTCAAGAAGCTTTGGATTTATATGCAGTATTACAGGCGGTAGCCCATCCTGGCGATAGCAGATTGCTTAAACAAGCGTTGACCTTAAATTGGTTTACTCTTGATGGTGCAGCGTTTTATCACGTCATTAATGATGAGCTAGCCTTAGATGCTTGGCTGTCTCGCTTTGCAGCCTATTATCAGCTTTGGCAGAAAGCTGGACTCATGGCGATGATGCAGCAGTTGCTAGCACAAGAAGCCATTAGGCCTAAACTCGCTACGGGCTCACTGGCTGAAAGACGCTTGACCAATATCCATCAGCTGATTGAGTTACTACAGCAAGCGGCTGTTGATGAACATTTAGGCATTAATAAAACCCTAGATTGGTTGCGAACGGCTATGACGCAAGCAAGTAGTTCAGAAGCCCAGCAGTTACGTTTAGAGAGTGATGAAGATGCAGTGAAGATTGTCACCATGCATCGATCTAAGGGCTTGGAGTATTCAGTCGTGTTCTGTCCTTGTTTATGGCAGCGTAGTGATCGATTAAAGAGCGAAAAAAGCTTAATCCAATGTCATGTGGATGGGCAGATGATCGTTGATTTGGGTTCAGATGATTTTGAACAGCATCGAGCCCTAGCCTTAGAAGAGGAGTTGGCGGAAGATTGTCGCATGTTTTATGTGGCAGTCACTCGCGCTAAGTATCGTTGTTATGTGATTTGGGCGGATCAGCGTTCTGAACTTCGCGCTAATGAATCTGCTATGGCTTGGCTATTGGAACTAGCAGAACAGGATTTCGATGGGCAGCAATCGCTATTACAAGGTTTGGTTGTCGAGCATCCGTTAAGCTTTGCTTATCAGTGCCTAGAGACAGTTGATGTTCCGATTAGAGTCTGGCAGCATGATTTGGTACTATCTATACCGCTTGCTGCTAGAGAGCGTAAACGATCTTTATATACCCGTTGGCAAATGAGCAGTTATACGGCGTTATCGGCCTTAAGTCAGCATGATGCGCCTGAGTGGCCTGAAGACAAGGCTAGAGAGCCTCAAGTGATTGCTACTGAACCTGAAGCTATCTTGGTTGATGCAGCGCTATCTTTGCCTAGAGGGACTGTCACAGGCAATGTGGTTCATGATTTATTAGAAAACTGTAGCTTTAGTGATTTGGCAGAGCTTAAGGATATTTCTGTACTACAGGATAAAGCCTGTCAACGCTATGGCTTAAGTTTAGAGCAACCCGAGATGTTAACTGCTTTGTTACAAGCCGTGGTAACTACACCCTTATCTGAGCAAGATAGCTCCTTTTGTTTGATGAATTTAGATACTAATAAGTGTTTAAAGGAAATGCCCTTTTATTTAGCTATGCAGACTATGGATGCTAGCCAAATCAATGTGATTTTACAAGATACTGCCGTTTATCAAAGCTTAGATAGTAAGGTTATGAGTGGCTATTTAACTGGCTTTATCGATCTTATTTGTGAACATAAAGGGCTGTATTATTTGATGGATTACAAAACCACTAGTTTGCCAGATTATCAGCCTGAACAACTACTTCAGGCTATGTATACACATAATTATGGTTTGCAATATTGGCTATACACGGTAGTTTTACATAGGTACTTACAGCAGCGTTTACCCGATTATGATTATGACAGTCATTTCGGCGGTGTACGTTATTTATTTGCCCGAGGTATGCGTCCTGAACTCGCTATGAGTGGGGTTTATCAAGATCGACCTGCTGTTGCTAAGGTTAAAGCCTTGGCTGCCTTGTTTGCAGAGACTGAGTGATGCATAAAGCTTTACAGAGTAAAAGCTCAAGTTCATTAACGAGAGTCATCCACCCTTCAATGAAAGAGTCTATGGATTTCCAAGAAATAAAAGATAGTGTTAAATCATCACCGGCCTTTGTCTTGGATGCCTATGCGATCACTGATGCTTTAGCTGGCTTAACCTCTTTACGTCAACAATGTGGTGTTAAGGTATTATATGCATTGAAAGCCTTGCCGCTTTCTACTGTTCTGGAATTAGCTAAAACCTATGTTGATGGCTATTCAGTCAGTTCTTTATTTGAAGCGAAATTGGCTTATGAATATTTATCAGATACAGGCAGTATTCATTTAACAACGCCGGGTATTAGGCAAGATGAGTGGCAAGACCTTAAGCATTACATCACTCATATTAGTTTCAATTCTTTAACGCAGCATCAGCGTTTTGCAGATAAAGACACGGATCAGCTTTCTTTAGGCTTAAGAGTAAATCCCAAACAATCTTTTCTTAATGATGAGCGCTTTGATCCTTGTCGTAGCTATTCAAAGCTGGGGGTTTCTATAGATGAATTATGGCAATCAGCTGATTTTGAAAGCATTAAGGGCTTACATATCCATAATGTTTTTTCAGTCACGGAATACACGCCTTTGCTTGAAACCATAGCAAAGCTAATAAAGTATTTTGGCAAAGATCTCGCCAAGCTAGAGTGGTTGAATTTGGGCGGAGGCTATTTGTTTGAGCAAATTAAGGATCATAGTCCTTTTGTGACAGCCATCAATCAACTCAGAGCTGAATATAATCTTGAGGTTTATATTGAACCCGGCAAGGGGGTTGTCGGTCATGCTGGGCATTTAGTCACTACGGTTATCGATAGCTTTGTGAGTGATAGTAAAACCATTGCCATATTAGATACTTCAGTTAATCATAATCCCGAAGTCTTTGAGTATCAGCGTCAACCGTTCTTGCATGAACATGATGCTAAGGGCGCTTATGGCGCCATATTGGCAGGCTGTACCTGTTTGGCCGGCGATGTGTTTGGCGAATACCGTTTTAATAAGCCTTTAAAGATAGGGGATCAATTAGTTTTTAAAGAAGTCGGTGCTTATAGTTTAATTAAGGCTAATCGTTTTAATGGCTATCAATTACCCGATATTTATCTATATCAAGATAAGCATCTGAAAGTTATCAAGCAAGACACTTATCAGGATTACCGTAGACAATGGTTAGCTAATTGACGCTATCCCAATCATGAGGACTTTAACGATGAAAGCAATAGTAATGACGGCGGTAGGCGATGCCGAGGTTTTAAAGTTAAAAGAGTTAGCTGAACCTGAAATAACCCTCGCTACACAGATTAAAATCAAAGTGCAGGCGGCAGGTGTAAATCCTGTGGATACTAAAGTAAGACGACACGGACTTCTTTTTGATAAAGCATTGCCAGCTATTTTAGGCTGTGATGGTGCGGGTGTAGTTGTGGAAGCAGGAGCAGCTGTTCAGAAATTTAAAGTGGGTGATAAGGTTTGGTTCTGTCATGGTGGCTTAGGTCGTGAGCCAGGCAGTTATGCTGATTACACGGTTATTGATGAGCGTTGGCTTAGTTTAAGTCCTCAAACTTTTTCCTTTATAGAAGCTGCGGCTGCGCCTTTAGTATTAATTACGGCTTGGGGTGCTTTGTTTGATCGTGGTGGCTTGCAAGCCGGACAAACTGTTTTGATTCATGCCGGTGCCGGTGGTGTAGGTCATGTAGCCATACAATTAGCGAAGTTAAAAGGCGCTAGGGTTATTACTACGGTAAGTTCTGAGCAAAAAGCCAACTTTGTTAAAGGCTTGGGCGCGGATGAGGTGATCAATTATAAGGATACTGATTTTGTCGCTGCCGTGAATGAGTTGACCCTAGGTAAGGGTGCGGATTTAGTTTTTGATACCGTGGGTGCTGAAGTCTTTAAAGCCAGTATCTTGGCGACTGCGCATTTTGGTCGCTTGATTACTTTACTCGATCCGGGTGAACTGAATTTAAGTGAAGCTAGGTTACGTAATTTATTGCTAGGTTTTGAGTTGATGTTAACGCCGATGCTCAGAGATTTAACTACAGCTAGAGATCAGCATATCGATATTTTAGAGCGTTGTGCCCTATGGATAGATCAAGGCTTATTAACGTTACATGTCAGTAAAGTATTGCCTTTGGAATCAGCCATTGAGGCACATCAATTAATTGAAGCTGGGCATACGATAGGCAAGATTGTATTGAGGCATGGCAAAGT
>QVQF01000146.1 GCA_003584895.1 Methylococcales bacterium | reverse complement strand
AATTGGGTAATTTGGCCTTGGCACGTGAAGCCTACCAGCAGGCATTGACTAAAAACAACTTAAGTGAATCTTTGCAAACCTATATTAAGCAGCGTTTAATTGATCTTGGATAAGATAATGTTACTGTTCTTATTGGATCAAGCGATGCCTTTAATTTTGGTTGCTATAAGTGACAATAACTAATACACGCTATGGATATTACAAGAAAAATTCGTATTGGTGATTTACTGGTAAAAAACCAGATTATCACGGAAGAACAGTTGCAAGCAGCATTGGCCGATCAAAAGAAAACCGGACGGCAATTAGGTCGAACGCTGATCAGTTTAAATTTTATCAAAGAGACAGCGCTACTTAATTTTCTTTCTCAGCAATTAAATATCCCATTTTTGGATATTTCACAATATCCTCGTAAGCCTGACACCATTAAATTATTGTCTGAATCATTGGCTAGGCGTTTTCGGGTATTGTTGTTAGAAGATAATGAGTTTGATGTTCTGTTAGCTATGGCTGATCCTACTGACTTAATGGGTCTGGATGAGTTGACACGCATTCTAAAAAAGACCATTCATCCAGTGGTTGTCAGAGAATCAGATTTGTTAATGGTTATCGATCAGTCTTATCATCGTACCGATGAGATCGATAATTTGGCCGAGCAGTTACGTAGCGATATGTCAGATGATGACAATATTGATCTCAATTTATTATTAACTACGGCCGATGCAGTAGATGCGCCGGTAGTTAAGTTGCTGAAATCCGTTTTTGAAGATGCGGTGAAAATGCGGGTTTCGGATATTCATATCGAGCCCCAAGAAAGTAAATTGTTTATACGGTTTCGTGTTGATGGCTTGTTGTATTTGTTAACGGAAGCAGATTTAAAAATTGCTACGGCTTTGGTGTTGCGTCTTAAATTAATGTCAGGCTTAGATATTTCTGAAAAACGCTTGCCGATGGATGGACGGTTTCAAATAAAAGTACGGCATCAATCTGTTGATATACGTATTTCAACGATGCCTACCATTTACGGTGAATCGGTAGCTATGCGCTTATTGATTCAAAATGCGCAGGAATTTACTTTAGAAAATTTAGGTATGCCGGATGAGATGCTGGTGCGTTTTCGCAAGTTGTTGCATCGCCCAGATGGTATGATTTTGGTAACTGGACCAACGGGTAGTGGGAAGACCACTACCCTTTATGCGGCGTTGAGTGAAATCAATTCTGCGGCTAATAAAATTATTACCGTAGAAGATCCCGTTGAATATCGGTTGCCAGGTCTTAATCAAGTGCAAGTTAATGATAAGATAAATCTTGACTTTGCCCGAGTGTTACGTTCAGCCTTGCGTCAGGATCCTGATATTATTTTAGTCGGTGAAATGCGTGATAATGAAACCGCACAAATTGGTCTGCGTGCTGCAATGACTGGCCATTTAGTATTATCAACATTACATACTAAAGATACAGTGAGTTCTCCTATTCGTTTAATAGATATGGGTGTTCCTCGTTTTATGGTCGCTATGTCTTTGTTAGCCGTTATTGCACAGCGATTAGTACGATTGGTTTGTGCAGGTTGTGTGCAGCCTGCTATACCTGAGCCCTTTCAACAAACTTGGTTGAAGCTTGAGTTGGGTGATAGTTTGGATCGGTACAGTTTTGTCCGAGGGCGAGGTTGTACTCAGTGTAATGGGACTGGGTATCAGGGGCGAGTCGGTATTTATGAGTTATTGGAGTTGAATACCGAGCTGACGGATGCCATTAATGACCAAGATACTAATGTATTTATTAAGATGGGGCGTCAAAACATGATAGGGAAAAACTTACGGAGTAGTGCTGTAGCGATGGTAGTTTCTCAGCGGACTACGGTTGCAGAAGCTATGCGTATTAGTAATCAATTTGAAGAATGACCTCAAGAAAAAGCTCAAAGTTATAGAGCTAAATGAGAGACTTCTGCCTACTTCAATTGTTAACCTTTAACTTTTAATTTCACTATGCCATTTTTTTCATATAAGGGTCGAAACAATAAAGGTGAAATGGTTAAGGGGCTATTAGAAAGTCTTAATGCTAGCGCATTAGCAAAGCACCTGTTAAGTATCGATATCACACCGATTGAAATTACACCTAGTTCAAAGCCTGTTCAGGACTTTGATTGGTCGGCTAATCTGTTTGAAGAGCGTATAGAGCCCTTGGATGTCATGATGTTCAGTCGGCAGATGTATACTTTACTCAAGGCTGGTATTCCTATTATGAATGCACTCAGTGGATTGCTTTCGTCGACTAAAAATAAAGCCTTGGTTAAAGTTATTTCAGAGATACGCTTGAGTTTGGATAGTGGTCGAGAATTGTCGGCAGCATTAAATTTTCACCCAAAAGTTTTTAGTAGTTTCTATATCAGTATGATCCGTATTGGTGAGTCTACGGGCATGTTGGATAAAGTCTTTTTGCGTTTGTTTGATCATATCGAATTTGAGAAATTTATGCGTGATCAAATTAAGGCTGCATTGCGCTACCCCCAATTTGTGATGATCGCAATGATGGTAGCAATCGTGGTGGTTAATGTTTTTGTAATTCCTATTTTTGCTAAGGTGTTTCAAGGATTAGGTGCTGATCTACCCCTAATGACGCGAATTTTACTGAATTTTTCAGACTTTATGGTGAGCTATTGGCCTTATTTAGTGGGTGGTTTTTTAGCAAGTGTTATTTCATTTCGGTCTTATATCTCATCGGATAAAGGTCGATATCAATGGGATAGTTTTAAGTTAAAAAGTCCTATCATTGGTCCTATTATTCAAAAAGCAACAATGGCGCGTTTTGCCAGAAGTTTTTCATTAGCTATTAAAAGTGGCGTGCCTATTATGAGTGGTTTAAGTTTAGTCGCACAAACTGTAGATAACGATTTTATCGCACAAAAAGTAGAGCAAATGCGTCTGGGTGTTGAACGAGGTGAGTCTATCTTGCGGACAGCTACTAACGCAGGAGTTTTTAATCCACTGGTATTACAGATGATTGCAGTGGGTGAAGAGTCTGGCGCTTTAGATGATTTAATGGAAGAAATTGCCGAGATGTATCAGCGTGATGTTGAATATGAAATCAAAACGCTAGGTGCTAAGATAGAGCCGGTCATGATTGTTTTCCTAGGTATACTGGTATTAATATTGGCTTTGGGTATTTTCCTACCTATCTGGGATCTGGGTAAAGCATCTATGCATAAAGCTTAATTATGAAGTTAAATATTATTCATATTGCTGCCTCGAGATTTTTTAATTTAGCGATATCGACTAGTATTATCGGAGCAATGCTTTCTTTAACACTTTTGAGCATTAGCCAAGTACGTAGCCAAGTTGAAGTATTTATGATGGAAGCTGATGTCGCTAATTTGCGCTGGGAATTACGTGAACTTTGGACGCATCGTAATGCGACAGGGCAATCTTTTGTTATTAGTGAGATAGAAAATACTAATCCGCTGCGATTGGTTAATGAAGGGCTGCCAAATTATAGTGGCGAATACACTCAGCCTCCCCTAGATGTTCAGTCTATTTGGTACTTTGATATCAAGAAGCTGCGACTTATATATGTTTTCAGGGATGGTCATCAAGTGCGTTATCGGTTAAGCGGTACCGCACAGCTTAATCGGGCATCGCTAGGAGCGGTGGGGTCAATCGATCTGGTGCTTGATTAATCCGAACAGTATTTTGTGTTTAACTTGTACTACGATTCTGAGATCAATGTTTTTTCATGTGTGTTCTCTGTCACTATCGCGTAATATAGTCCCGACTAGCGTTACTCTGAAGGTAACGCACTTCTTGATTTCGATAGCATTGGATAGACCCCCTTATAATGGACAACCCTGCAATTCCTTTAGCCCAGCGTTTCAGAGGCTATTTACCTGTCATTGTTGATATAGAAACCGCTGGATTTAATCCTAAAAAACATGCCATGCTGGAAATTGCTGCAGTTATTGTAGAGATTAATAGTCATAATCAGTTGGAAATCACCGAGCGTTATACTACGCATGTTGTGCCTTTTAAAAACTCAGAGCTAGATCCTGCCGCACTTAAATTTAATGGTATAGATCCGCATCATCCCTTTCGTATGGCCATTGATGAAAAAGAAGCCTTAGAATTACTATTTAAACCTATTAAGGCAGCTGTAAAGCGGAACGAATGTACGCGAGCGATATTGGTAGGCCATAATCCGGCTTTTGATATAGCTTTTTTAAATGCCGCCATTCATCGCACACAAATAAAGCGCAGTCCTTTCCATCCATTTAGTACCTTCGATACTGCGACTTTGGGTGGCTTAGCTTATCAACAAACAGTGTTGGCTAAAATTGCCCATGCCGCCGGTTTAGATTGGGATAATGCAAAAGCGCACTCGGCGTTATACGATGCTGAAAAGACTGCAGAGTTATTTTGTAAAATTATTAATCGTTGGCATTATTTTGAAGCCAAGGAAATTCAATTAAATGAATAAACTACGTTTGGTAATTTCTCGTACTTCCATTTAAGTACACCGTCTCTATAGTGATAACAGCAGTCCTTAGTCAAGGTATTCGAATATTGTGACGATTTCCTTGACGCTAGGTTGTAGTTTAGTAATTTTAATAGCGATAGTACCTTCTTCTCTATGCACTAGGCCCATCAAATATACAACACTATCTTCTGTATTGACTTTAATCATTGAGGGGTAAAAGTCAGGAATAGTACGTATTTGATTTAGCGCTGTTTTTACTCCTTCGGTGATCAGTTCATCATTGTTACGCGTAGCGGTGTCCGTTGGGTAATCGATAATTAAATTATTATGTACTAGTTTTACATTGGCGATAGCTTGAACAATAGTCATGATGTTTTTGCTAAGTTCTTCACTGGGTGCTTGGCCGGTGACTAAAACAGTGCCGTTGAAAGCATTAATCTTAACGTGGCACTGCTCTTTTAAATAACGCTCTGAATTAAGTTCTGAATAAGCTTCAGCCTCAATCATTCTGTCGGACAAAATGGCTTCGCGCGAGCGACGTTCTTCTAATAACAATTGAGCTGTAATTTCTGGCCCTTTGGGCGTTATGTTAGTGCAAGCGACTAATAATAAGTTCTGGCATAGCAGTAGTAATATAAAGATTTGTTTCATGGTTAAGCCTGAAGTGTTAGCCGAATAATTGGTGGTCAATCAAGTCGCACAAGCAATGTGTGATAAGCACATGAACTTCTTGTATGCGTGCGTTTGAGATTGAAGGAACACGGATTTCTATATCAGTTTCATAAAGTAAAGGAGCAGTCATGCCGCCATTATTCCCTGTTAGAGCAATAACTAATAATTCTTTATCATGAGCGGTAGTAATGGCTTTGGCAATGTTTGCTGAATGATTGCCATCGGTATAAGTTAGTAATATATCTCCGCTTTGTCCTAACGCTCGGAGTTGCTTTGCATATATATCATCAAAATGATAGTCGTTGGCTATGGCGGTGATGATTGCGGAATCTGTGTTTAATGCGATGACAGGCAATGATGGGCGGTCACGCTCAAATTGATTAAGCATGGTGGAAGAAAATAATTGGGCACTGGTTGATGAGCGACCATTACCACAAGTTAGTATTTTTTTGTCATTTAGTAGGGCAGAAACCAGTTGTTGTGATGCGTATTCTATTAGCTCACAAAGAGAGGACATGGCCTCTTGCTGGATTTGAATGCTGTCAGAGAAATGATTAATGATTCGGTCTTGTAAGTTCATGATGCGATGAGTTGTTTAAAAAGCATTTTGCACCCACTCTATCTTACTATCGCCGGAAATAGCAATAACATCAAAGCGAATTGGACAATCTGTTGGATAAGTTGATAAGTAGTGATGCGTTGCAGCGATGATACGTGATTGTTTTGTTCGTGTAACGCATTCCAAAGCACTGCCATATTTGTCAGTTTTGCGATATTTGACTTCGATAATAACGAGTGAATCTTGATCCGTCATAATTAAATCGAGCTCACCCTGTTTACAGCGGTAGTTTCGATACACAGATTTAAGTCCCTTCTTAAGTAGGTACTCGTGGGCTTGTTCTTCGGCATTCTCGCCTCGAAGTAGGTGAAGCGCCTTGGTTTTAATTTGTGTAAATAACATAATCTAGCTTCTAAGTGTGTCTCAGGCGTAATGAGTTGGTATGATGCTGATATAATTAAGCTCCATTAGAGTACGACTACTGTGTAGTGAGCCATAAATATCTAGGAGTTATGTGAATAAGAATATCGAAATATTAACTGAGGTTGGTAAATTATACGTTGTTGCTACGCCAATAGGTAATCTAGCCGATATTAGTTATCGGGCGGTTGAAACTTTAAAGCAAGTTGATTTGATCGCAGCAGAGGATACTCGCCATGTAAAAATGTTATTGCAGCATTATGGCATTACTAATAAGTTGGTTTCCTTACATCAGCATAATGAGGACAAAGCTTCGCCAATATTATTAGATAAATTACGTTCTGGACTTTCTATTGCTTTGGTTTCAGATGCGGGGACACCATTACTAAGTGATCCAGGTATGCCCTTGGTAAAGTTGGTCAAAGATGCTGGTTTAGATGTTGTGCCTATCCCTGGGGCATGTGCATTAATAACCGCTTTATCTGCAGCGGGTTTGCCTGTCACTCAGTTTTCATTTGAGGGTTTTTTACCTCGTACCTCTTCAGCGAAAAAAACGTTTTTCAATGAGCGCGTCTTGCTTACCAAAACATGGGTTTTTTATGAGTCTTGCCATAGAATTCTCGCTACATTACAAGATATGGCAGAAATAATTCCTTTAGATCGTCAGATTGTTATTGCTAGGGAATTAACCAAGCTGCATGAAACTATTGTGAAAGCCAGTTTAGGTGAAGCGCTGGAATTGGTGATGCAAAATGATAACATGAGAAAAGGTGAATTTGTTGTGATCGTTGATGGTGCTGTTGAGAATAAAAAAGACAGTGTTATCACGGCTGAGCAAGAAAAACTATTGCAAGTGTTATTGAAAGAAGTCTCGATTAAGACCGCTGTTGCAATGGCTGTCGAGCTTACTGGGGTTAGAAAAAAAATATTGTACCAATCTGCATTAATAATGGGCAAAGAAGATGATCTATAAGTTTAATGTTAGCGTCGTAGAATAATTTAATTGATTTGATGTATTGTAAGTGGATTGTTTTGAGGCTTACTTTGTTTGGTATTAGCTCGATTAATCCAGTATACTGGCAGCTGAAAGAGTTGGCTGGGCAGTCGCTGTTTTATCATTAAGATAAGATGGAGGAAAGTCCGGGCTCCATTGGGCAGAGTGCCAGGTAACGCCTGGGAGGCGTGAGCCTACGGAAAGTGCCGCAGAAAATAGACCGCCTATCTTTAATTTATTAATGGTGGGTAAGGGTGAAAAGGTGCGGTAAGAGCGCACCGCGCAACTGGTAACAGGAGTGGCATGGTAAACCCCACTCGGAGCAAGATCAAATAGAGGGACAGACGCGTGGCCCGCGCGGTTCCTGGGTAGATTGCTTGAGCTGCAGGGTGACTTGCAGCCTAGATGAATGACTGTTCTCGACAAAACCCGGCTTATAGGCCAACTCTTTCTTTTTATTCCCCTTCGGCTTTCATCTATTAGGATTTAGTTCTTTTTAAATATTTGTAGTGGTCGATTTTTAAGGCTCAGAGATAGGTTGTTTCATAACCCTATTGATTTCAATTGTTGGGCGAGACATATCCCAAAGTAGAGCGTAATGGCTGACTATTATAGAAATTAATCATAATGTCGTGATATTAGGCATAGCTTCTTCATGATTAGCGATAATCCTATCGCTATACCTGTTTTATTTTCAAATTAAGAAAAATTGCTCGATAACGATCTTATCTTAACAATTGCCTTTGCGACTCATACTGTCAATATAAATCCAAAACGGTCGCCAAATATAACTAAGTGCTTCGCGTTCAAATGTAGGCAATATCAGAGACCCAAATTTGATTTTCCGCCACGAGTCTAAAATTTCGATTTAGTACACTTTCAAAATTAGGTGACGAATGACGACTGCCAGTCGCATTAATAAACTTAGGCTTACAGGTGAGTTTTATTTTCATTCCTTTCCTCTTCTTTGAGCTTCAAGCTGTTTCTTTAAGAGCCATGGACGGCATCGTAATTCATTAGTGCTTAGTTCTGTAGTCCTAGCAAGTTAGATTTAATTGATTTTTAGGGCTCTAGCTCATTAGAACTAAGTTAATTTGTGACGAATGATAAGTTACGATGATTGTAGCTAACAATATGATATTAAACATAATCATCATAGTTTATTTCATTTATTTTCATTGTTTTTTCGTGGTGGAATAATTCATTTACAAAAAATAAAGTATTTGAATGAAATCTTCCTTGACTGGAAGCTGTTTGGAATTTATAGTGATCCCAAAGTGGTAAAAAGTGGCGGTAAGTGGTTATTTTTAGCGTATTTTGGGGGTTTTTTGTTTCGAGGCATTAGTTCAATCAATTTAGATGATAAGGGGCGCCTTGCAATTCCAACACGTTATCGTGAAGAGCTACACGATTGTTGCGATCGTCAAATGGTTGTAACCGTTGCAGTAAACGAGCAGTGCATTGGTGAGCACGGTTGTTTATGGCTGTATCCACTTCCTGAATGGGAGAAGTTAGAGCTAACAATAAGTAAATTACCCACATTGAATAAAATGGCAGGAAAATTAAGACGTTTTGTTATAGGTAATGCCTCTGAGTGCGAAATGGATGGTCAGGGACGATTATTATTGCCAGAGAAGTTAAGAAAATTTTCTCAGATGGATAAAAAAATTGTTCTAGTTGGGCAGTTGAATAAATTTGAGATTTGGAATGATGATGCTTGGTTAGCTAAAGAGCAAGAATGGTTAGATGGTGGTGATAATGAAGGTTTGGATGAGTTAGGGGCATTGTCATTTTAAAGCAAGGGGAATTGTTAACGGAACATTTGCCCGTTATGTATGCAGAAGCTATGCAACAATTAGCGATTAAGAGTGATGGGGTTTATCTCGATTGTACTTTTGGGCGAGGTGGGCATAGTAAAGGTATCTTAGATTTGTTAGGTTCAAATGGTCAGTTGCTAGCGTTTGATCGTGATGCTGACGCAATTAATGCCGCTTGCGCTCAAGTCATGGTTTCAGATAAGCGATTTAAACTTAAGCATAGTTGTTTTTCTCAATTAGAAAACATAGTAAATAGTGAAGATTTAGCAGGAAGAGTCGATGGTATTTTGTTGGATTTAGGCGTCTCTTCGCCTCAGCTTGATACACCAGAAAGAGGTTTTAGTTTTTTAAGGGATGGTCCTTTGGATATGCGTATGGATAGCAGTTCTGGAGTATCGGCTGAGCAATGGTTATTTAGTGTAGATGAAAAAGATTTGGTTAAGGTTCTATTTGAATATGGTGAAGAGAAGTTCGCTAGGCGTATAGCCCGAGCAATAATAGAGCAGCGAGTGAAATCTCCGATTACAACGACTAAGCAATTAGCCGATTTAATTGAAGATGTAGTGCCAATAAGGGAAAAACATAAGCACCCTGCGACACGGACTTTTCAGGCTATACGTATTGAAATTAATAAGGAACTGGATGAGTTGTCTACGGTTTTGGAACAGGCTATACGAGTGTTAGCTCCTGAAGGAAAGTTAGTGGTGATTTCTTTTCATTCTCTGGAAGACCGAATTGTAAAACGCTTTATTAGAAATGAGTCTGGCGCAAAACATAATCCTGGGAAACTGCCTATTAAAGAAATCGATATTCTCAAGGGTGTTTTAAAAAAAGCAGGAAAAGGCTTTAAAGCTAGTGCTCAGGAAATTAGCCAAAACACAAGAGCTAGAAGTGCAGTTATGCGGGTTGCTGAGAAAATTTAAATGGTTATGCCTCGACTTTTAGGTGTACTAGGAGCTGTGTTGTTATTGTCGGCTTTGACTGTAATTTACAGTAAATACTATGCCCATTTGATTTTTATTGAGATTCAAAAGCAGGAAAGAGAATTGGATCATTATGAAGTTGAGTGGGGGCAGATGCAACTGGAGTTGTCTATGCTGGCGGAGCAGAATCGGATTGAGTTGATAGCCCGAGATCACTTAAAACTGATTATGCCATTACGAGAAAAAATTATTTATATAAAGCCGTAAATGTTAGATTTTCGAATTAGAAATGCAAGAAAGATTTCGATAAGTGATTTTTCCGGGAGAAGAAATTTCCTACTCTTGTTTATTTTGGCTTGTATGCTGTTATTAATAGGCAGGGCTATCGATTTACAGGTATTTAATAAGCAATTTCTCAAGGAGGAGGGCGATAAAAGACAAATTGATGATGTCTCTGTTTCGGCATACAGGGGCATGATAACAGATAGAAATGGAGATCCCCTTGCAATTAGTACTCCAGTTGAGTCTGTTGGAGTTAATCCTCGAGAGCTTAAATTTGTAAAAGAGCAACAGATCAAGCAAATGGAAAAGTTGCTTAGCTTGCCGAATGGAAAAATAAGTGAATTGATAAAGCAATATGCTCAAAGACGATTTATTTATATAGCCCGTAGGGTTAATCCACAGATCAGTGAGCAGGTAAAAGCTTTGAAGCTTGAGGGTGTTTATTTTGACAGAGAATTTAAACGTTTTTACCCTGCAGGTGCTGTTTCCGCTCATCTAGTCGGCTTTACTGACTTTGAAGATGTTGGCCAGGAAGGCATGGAGTTTTATTATGAAAAACAGTTAAAAGGAAGTGAAGGTAGTAAAAGGGTTGTCAGGGATGGACAGCGTCGAATTATTGAAGATATAGAAAATATAAAAGAACCTATGTCGGGAAAGAATATTGAGTTAAGTATTGATCAGCGTATTCAATATTTGGCTTATAGAGAGTTGCAGTTGGCGGTAAGCCTTAATAAGGCGAAGTCTGGGGCATTGGTCGTTTTAGATGCGAAAAACGGGGAAATTTTAGCCGCTGTTAACCAACCTTCATTTAATCCGAATACTAAAAGTAGTTTGTCAGAGGGCTCACATAGAAATAGAGCCTTAACTGATATTTTTGAGCCCGGATCAACTGTCAAGCCATTTGTTGTTGCTGCAGCTTTGGATGGTGGTTATGTTAGTCCTAGTAGTATGTTCGTGACAAATGGAACTTATCAAATTGGTCGTAACACGGTTAAAGATGTTCATAACTACGGCACATTGGATTTGACACATGTCATAAAAAAATCCAGCAATATTGGGGTTAGTATGATGGCATTGAAAATGCCCCCTAAATATTTTTGGAGTATTTACCATAAGCTTGGTTTTGGTGTTTCGGCTGGATCAGGTTTTCCTGGTGAAGCTATTGGTACCATGCGTGATTATAAAAAATGGACTGATTTTGATCGAGCCATTATGTCATTCGGATATGGTTTGAGTAGCTCAGCATTGCAACTTGCAAGAGCTTATACCGCTCTGGCTGATGATGGTTTGTTGCATTCAGTGAGTTTACTGAAGCGAGAAGAAGATGACGATGTAGTACGAGTATTTTCAGCTAAAACAGCTAAAAGCGTCAGAAAAATGATGGAAACTGTACTGATGAAAGATGGTACTGCTTACGAAGGGCGAGTGGATGGATATACGGCTGCGGGTAAAACTGGGACGGTAAAAAAAGCGGGTGCTGGTGGGTACACTGAAAAAAATTATTTTGCGGTTTTTTCTGGAATGGCTCCCGCTACAGATCCAAGATTGATTATTGTTGTCATGATAGATGAGCCCTCAGCGGGTCAATATTACGGTGGATTAGTTGCGGCTCCGGTTTTTTCTAAAGTCATGGCGGGTGCATTAAGGATACTTGAGGTTGCTCCAGATCAAGAAGAAACGATGCCTGTTTTGTTAACCCAGAAAGCTCATTGATTAAATATATGACGTTAAAAGAGCTTTTGAAAGATTGGGTATCAAATATCAATATGAGTTCGTTTAACGAGAATCCTATTCTCGGGTTAGCCATGGATAGTCGATATATTCTAAAAGACTATGTGTTTATTGCATTAGCGGGCGCTAAGCAACATGGCTTAACTTACGTAGATCAGGCTTTAGATAAGGGCGCATGTGCAGTTGTTTATGATTCAGCAGAAAGTAATGGCGAATTGGCCGAGTATACAAATCTTGTTCAGATGATCGCTGTAGATGGCTTGGCAATGAAGATAGGCGATATAGCGGCTCGTTTTCATGGCAAGCCTTCCGAATTAATGGCGGTAATTGGTATTACTGGAACCAATGGCAAAACATCCTGCAGTCAATTTTTAAGTCAGATGTTTGATGATTGTGGAATTATCGGAACATTAGGTTGGGGTCAATGGAATAAGTTACATAAAACAATCAATACCACACCTGATGCTCTAGAAACACAAAGAATTTTGGCAGAGTTACTAAAAGAAAATAAGAAAATAGTGGCAATGGAAGTTTCTTCGCATGGATTGGATCAGGGAAGAGTTAATGGAGTAACTTTTAAAGGCGCTATATACACTAATATCAGTCGTGATCATTTAGATTATCACGCCACAATGGAAGCTTATTTACAAGCTAAGTTATTGTTATTGAAAAGTGTTGGGTTAGCTTTTGTAGTCGTGAATTTAGATGATGAATCTAGTGATCGAATTATAGCAACCGTGCCAGAAAATGTTGCGATATGGGGGGTTAGTGTTAAGGGAAAAACACGGTTAGATTGCACCTGTATCATTGCAGAAAGTATATTGAACTCAGATGAAGGTATCGAATTCAATTTGCATTGCCAAGGTAATAAACACAAGATAAAAGTTCCACTTTATGGTGATTTTAACGTGGAAAATGTATTAACAGTTTTCACAGCAATGCTAGCAATGCAAGTAACTGAAGCTGAAGCGATAAAAAGGTTAGGATCCATAAAGCCAATAGTCGGTCGTATGGAGCGTTTTGGAGGCAATTGTGATCCATTAATCTTCGTTGATTATGCCCATACTCCGGATGCTTTGGACAAAGTACTATCGAGTGCTAAAAAGCACTGTACGCAAGCACTATGGGTTGTGTTTGGTTGCGGGGGTGATAGAGATAAAGGCAAGCGTTCACAAATGGGGCGAATTGCAACTCGATGGGCTGATCATGTCATTATCACCGATGATAATCCTAGATATGAAAATGGCTTAGATATTATTAGTGAAATATTAGCTGGGTGCCAAGACATAAATAATCAGAATCTTGGTCGTAAAGTTGAAGTCATTCAAGATAGGGCTAAGGCTATACGAAATGTATTAGCTAGAGCATCACAAAAAGATTGTATTGTTATCGCAGGTAAGGGACACGAATTATACCAAGAGATCAATGGAATTCGATTCAATTTCAGTGATAGTCAGGTTATAAAAGATGCTTTAACAGCGAGGGCTGGATAGCGTGAAAATGATGCTAAGTGAATGCGCTAAAGTTCTGCAAGGACAGTTGGTCGGTGAAGACATTGCTTTTGAATCGGTCAGCATAAATACGCGCTCAATTAAGCCTAGTCAGCTATACATTGCAATAAAAGGACATGTCTTTGATGGCCACCAGTTTATAGATCAAGCATTCAATGCTGGGGCTTGTGCGGCTATTGTGGAAAAATCAATTGAAACTAGTTTGCCACATATAATTGTCAAAGACACACGGTTAGCGTTGGCTGAACTGGCAGGTGAATGGCGAAAATCTGTTAATAAAGAGGCTCGTCGAGCCCTTTCCGTTATTGGAGTTACTGGAAGTAATGGCAAGACAACCGTTAAGGAAATGCTTGCATCTATATTAGCTATTAATGAATCCGTGTTGTTTACGCAAGGCAATTTAAATAATGATATTGGCGTGCCAATAACTTTATTAGCGTTGGATCAGCAGCATCGATATGCCGTGATTGAAATGGGCGCAAACCATGCTAATGAAATTGCCTACACTAGTCATTATGTTGAGGCTGATGTCGTCATTATTACCAATGCAGGTGCTGCACATATTGCTGGTTTTGGCAGTCTTGATGGTGTAGCAAAGGCCAAAGGCGAAATTGTTGAGTCGTTAAAAAAGACGGGTACTGCAATCATTAATCGTGATGATGATTATTTTGGCTATTGGAAATCAGTTGCAGGTAATAGGAATTTAATATCATTCGGTTTGAATTCTGAGGCTGACGTAAGAGCTAAAGCAATTAAAGAAAAAATTCATAATGAAGCTTTTTTTACGCAATTTGAATTAAGTACAAATCAAGGTTTAATTGACATCACCTTAAAGTTGGCTGGTCGGCATAATGTCCTTAATGCCTTGGCTGCATCTGCCGCAAGCCTAGCTTTGGGAATAACATTGACGCAAATTAAACAAGGTTTGGAAAGCATAGTTCCTGTAACTGGGCGATTACAGCCATTAGTTAGCCGTACAGGCGCAATCATTATAGACGATACCTATAATGCAAATTCGGCGTCATTAAAAGTAGCTCTTGATGTATTAGGGAATTTTAAAAGTAAATCATGGGTGGTTTTAGGAGCATTTGGTGAACTAGGTCCAAATAGTCCAAAAATGCACGAAGAAATGGGGCTGTTAATTAAAGCCAGCGGCGTTGCTAGATTGATGGCCGTAGGGGGGGATTGTAAGAATACGGTAGAGGCATTTGGCGAGGGCGCTACGTTTTTTGAGAATCAACTAGATTTAATTAGGGCAATTACAAAAGAATTAGACGGCGATGAAACAGTTTTAATTAAAGGTTCAAGAGCACAGCATATGGAAACAGTAGTGGCAGCTTTAGTTAACGATTTCAGGAATTAAACGATGTTACTTTATTTTGCAGATTATTTAATGAGCTTTGATGGTGGATTTCGTGTATTCCATTACCTGACTTTTCGAGCCATTCTTGGAGCACTAACCTCGCTGTTGATATGCTTTATGATTGGGCCAACGATGATTAGAAAGCTCAGTCATAAAAAGATCGGACAAAGTATTCGTGAATTGGGTCCCCAATCGCATTATGAAAAATCTGGAACACCAACTATGGGCGGTGCATTAATACTGGTAGCTATAGCGATCAGTACGTTACTGTGGGCTGATTTATCTAATCGTTATATATGGGTCATTTTATTAACCACAATGGGATATGGCGTCATAGGTTTTATTGATGATTATCGAAAGGTAATTGAAAGGAACAGCGATGGCTTATCAGCTAAAGCAAAATATTTGGCTCAATCAGTTATTGGCTTAACAGCAGCGATATTTTTATATAACACAGCCATATTGCCTGCAGAAACTCAATTTATTGTCCCATTTTTTAAGGACATTATGTTGGATATGGGCTGGACTTATATCGTCTTAACGTATTTTGTAATTGTTGGGACTAGCAATGCGGTAAATTTGACTGATGGACTTGATGGTTTAGCCATTATGCCAACAGTAATGGTTGCTGCTGGATTAGGAATTTTTGCATATTTGTCCGGACACGTCGCTTTTTCAGATTATTTAGCTATTCCTTATTTGCCTAATGCAGGCGAGCTTATTGTATTTTGTGCCGCTTTAGTTGGTGCTGGATTGGGATTTTTATGGTTTAACACCTATCCGGCAATGGTATTTATGGGCGACGTTGGCGCATTAGCATTAGGTGCTGCTTTAGGTGTCTTGGCTGTTTTAGTTAGGCAAGAAATTGTATTAATGATTATGGGAGGTGTTTTTGTCATGGAAACAGTCTCAGTCATTATTCAGGTTGCCTCATATAAATTGACAGGAAAACGAGTATTTCGAATGGCCCCTATACATCATCATTTTGAATTGAAAGGCTGGCCAGAACCAAGGGTAATTGTAAGATTCTGGATTATTACAGTGATTTTAGTGTTAATTGGCTTAGCAACCTTAAAGTTAAGGTAGCCAATATGAAAAATAGTTATCACTCAAATTATGATTGGTATGAGTTAAAGAAATGAAAATGGATAGTGTGGCAATACTAAATTCACTGAACATGAAGTTAGACTTAGATCCGAAAAATGCCAAAATCTTGGTGGTTGGGCTCGGCTACACAGGGATTTCTGTTGCTTACTATTTGCAAAAAATGGGATTTAAGTTTGCTATTACAGATAGCCGAGATAGACCTCCATTAATGGATAGCTTTATGCAGGACATGCCTGATACCCCGGTATTTACAGGTGGATTTGATGAAGCCGCTTTCAAAGTCTGTACACATTTAGTAGTGAGTCCAGGTGTTGCATTAACTGAAAAATCAATTGTTAAAGCCGTTGCAAATGGAGCAAAAGTAATTAGTGATATTGATTTATTTGCTTGTTCAGTAAACGAACCTGTAATAGCTATCACAGGATCTAACGGTAAAAGTACAGTTACTACCATGTTGGGTGAAATGGCAGTATGTAACGGTAAAAAGATTGGTGTCGGTGGTAATTTAGGTACGCCAGCTTTAGATTTATTGGAGCAAGATGCTGAGCTATATGTACTTGAACTTTCAAGTTTTCAATTAGAAAGAACTTCTGTCTTAAATGCCACCGCAGCAACTGTGCTCAATATATCAGCTGATCATTTAGATCGACATGTAGATATGGCGGAATACGGTCGAAGCAAAAAACATGTTTTTAATGGCAATGGTGTAATGGTCATTAATGCTGATGATCCTGTTGTAAATGCGATGCGCGAAACAGGTAGGGCCACAGTAACCTTTTCAATCAAGAAAAAGACTGATTTTTATCTTGCCTATCAAGACTCTGCTGAATATATGATGCATCTGAATCAATGTTTAATGCCATTGTCAGATCTCCCATTAGAAGGCCGGCATAATGCGGCTAATGCCCTAGCTGCGATGGCATTAGGAACGGTTATTGGTTTAGATGAACACAAAATGAGTGAGGCGCTTAGAAGATTTAAAGGTTTAGATCACCGTATGCAGCGTGTTGCTGAAATAGGCGGTGTAACTTGGGTTAACGATTCAAAAGCCACTAATATCGGTGCTTGTATTGCAGCATTACAAGGATACGATCGTAAGGTTATTTTAATCGCTGGTGGTGATGCAAAGGGGGCTGACATGAATGAATTAGCTCCTATTATTAAAGAAAAAGCGAAGCATGTTGTTTTAATAGGTAAAGATGCTGAAGTGATAAAGCAATCCTTAGATAAAACTGTTCCAGTTAATAACGCAGAAAATATGAATCAGGTTGTTAGTATTTGCGCCGGAATTGCAGAGGTTGGTGACTGTGTGTTGTTGTCTCCAGCATGTGCTAGCCTAGATCAATATAAGAATTATCAGGATAGAGGCAATCAGTTTTCTAAAGCCGTATTGGACTTAATTAAGTGAATATTTTAACAAAGGAATCGAAACTTGGACGGTTTCATTATGACCCTATATTGGTCATAGTCTGTGTGAGTTTATTGTTTATTGGTTATGTTATGGTTGCATCATCATCATTACATTTAGGCACAAAGATTGATGAAAATAGCTTCCATTATCCAATAAGACAAACGATACATATAGGGCTCGGCCTTCTTTTAGGGTTCGGTGTCGCCCTAACTCCGATTGATATATGGCAGAAATCAGGACAGTGGTTATTTATAGTGGGGTTAGTTTTATTAGTTATAGTGCTAATACCTGGGCTCGGAGTAAAAGTTAATGGTAGTACCCGATGGTTGTCATTGGGCGGTATGAGAATACAAGTGTCAGAAGTTGTTAAATATTTTTCCGTTATTTATATGGCAGGTTATGTGACTCGACATCAAGAATCGATACGGGAGTCTGCACTTGGTTTAGTTAAGCCTTTATTTTTGTTTTCAGTGACTAGTATATTGTTATTAATAGAACCTGATTTCGGGTCAGCAGTCGTGATATTAATTATAGCTATGGGCATTATGTTTTTAGCTGGCGCACGATTATCTCAATTTATAATGTTACTAACATTTGTAGCAATACTTGCCACGCTACTGGTTTACTTTGAACCTTATCGTATGAAGCGAGTAACGAGTTTCATGGATCCATGGGCTGATGCAAAGGATTCTGGTTATCAATTAGTCCATGCGCTTATTTCTTTTGGTCGAGGTGAATGGTTCGGTGTTGGCTTGGGGAGTGGTATACAAAAGCTATATTATTTACCTGAGGCTCATACAGACTTTTTATTTTCAGTGATTGCAGAAGAATTGGGCTTGTTAGGCGTGTTAACTATTATTAGTTTATTTTCTCTATTAGTTTGGCGTACCTTTAAAATTGGTATGGCAGCTGAAAAAGCTGGGGAGAAGTTTTCAGCATATATTGCATATGGGCTTGGCATTTGGTTTGGTTTTCAATCCTTTGTGAATATGGGCGTAAATATGGGTATTTTACCTACCAAAGGCCTGACATTACCGTTAATGAGCTATGGCGGAGGAAGTATGATGATAATGTGCTGTGCTGTCGCTTTGTTGTTTCGTGTCAATAATGAAATTACAGAGATAAATGCTAACCTTCCTAAAGAAAAGTCGAAATGGGTAAACGTATAGTTATCATGGCCGGCGGAACCGGCGGCCATGTTTTTCCAGCATTAGCGGTAGCCGAGTTCTTGAAAGAGCTTGGCTGGCAGGTTAGTTGGTTAGGAACACATAAAGGACTTGAAAGTCGAGTAGTGCCAGAAAATGGCATTGAAATCGATTGGCTTTCGATTGCAGGTATTAGAGGCAAAGGTTTGGCCGCAAAATTAGCAGCCATCGTTATGTTGTTTAAAGCGTGTGTTCAGGCTAATAAAATATTACGCAAGCGTAAACCTGACGTCGTGTTGGGTATGGGCGGCTATGTTGCTGGCCCTGGTGGTCTAATGGCAAGGCTATTAGGAATACCCTTAGTTATTCACGAACAAAATAGAATTCCAGGTACAACAAATCGTTTACTTGCTCGAATTTCGAATCAAGTTTTACAAGCATTTCCAAACAGTTTTAGTAAGAAAGTGAATGCAAAGCACACCGGTAATCCGCTAAGAAAAAGATTTGTATCCGCTTCAAAGCAGGAACGTAGGCAGATAGAAAAGGAAGTTAGGATTTTGATTGTAGGTGGGAGTCAAGGTGCACAAATTTTAAATAATATAGTCCCAGAAGCAATTGCAGAGTTTATGGCCATAAACGATGAATTAAGTTCTATAGAAATCATGCATCAAACTGGTGAGGCGCAGATAGCACAGGTTAAAAATCGATATGATGCCTTAAATATTAAAGCAAAAACATTCGCCTTTATTGAGGATATGGTAGCGGCCTATCAGTGGGCAGATATAGTGATCTGTAGGGCAGGAGCTATGACAGTAAGTGAGGTTTCAGCGATGGGGTTGCCGGCTATTTTTGTACCTTTACCAACGGCGATTGATGATCATCAAACAGCTAATGCCCGTTATTTAACAGATAATAGTGCTGCACTTCTTTTAGTGCAAAGTGATTTAAATTCAGGAAAGTTAGCATTATACATAATAGATATACTTAAAAATGCCAGTGAAATGCGAATTGCAACTCAACGACTAGCTCGATTAGATGCAACATCCCTTGTTGCAAGTTATTGCAGCGCCGAGGCAGAATTATGAAAACTTCAAGTAGTGTACATATAGCTTCAACACTAGGGAATATCAAACGTATACATTTCGTTGGTATTGGAGGTACTGGTATGAGTGGTATTGCTGAAGTATTATCAAATTTAGGCTATACGATTTCAGGTTCAGATATCAAAGAGAGTTCTGTTACTAAGAGACTGGTTGATTTAGGGCTTACCATTACAATCGGTCATCGTCGTGAAAATATCACTAAGGTTGATGTAGTAGTCGCATCAACAGCAATCGATCGTAGTAATGAAGAAATTGATCAAGCCTATTTAAATAGAATCCCGGTAATTCCTAGGGCCGAAATGTTAGCTGAGTTAATGCGCTTTCGTTTTGGTATCGCTGTGGCAGGAACTCATGGGAAAACTACAACGACTAGTCTGACTGCCAGTATGATGGCTGAGGGAGGGCTTGATCCTACATTTGTAATTGGTGGTCGTTTAAATAGTGCGGGTAGTAATGCAAAATTAGGCTTGGGAAATTATTTGGTTGCTGAGGCTGATGAAAGTGACGCCTCTTTTTTATATTTACAGCCAATGATAGCAGTGGTTACCAATATAGACCAAGACCACATGGAAACTTATCAAAACAGCTATCAACGATTAAAAGATACTTTTTTAGAATTCTTACATCACTTACCTTTTTATGGCTTAGCAGTGATGTGTTTGGATGATCAAGGTGTAAGAGAAATTTTGCCTCAATTATCTAAACCCGTCATTACCTATGGGGTGCATGAAGATGCTGACATTAGGGCGATAGACATTAAGCAGATTGGAATGCACTCTATATTTACGGTGATTCGTTGGGCTGAGTTTCCACCTTTGACAGTAACATTAAATATGCCGGGCTGGCATAACATTTTGAATTCACTGGCTGCTATTGCTGTGGCGACCAAACTTGGGGTTACTGATGATGCCATCATTAGGAGTTTAGAGTCATTTAAAGGCGTAGGTCGACGATTTCAAATTCAAGGGGATCTTGATATTGAACATGGCAAGCTGACTTTAGTTGATGATTATGGACATCATCCTCGTGAGATAGCTGCAACATTAGAAGCTATGCGTCAAGCTTGGCCGACACGACGTTCAATTGTAGTTTTTCAACCACATAGATACACGCGTACGCGGGATTTATTCGAAGATTTCGTATCCGTTTTGTCCACTGTTGATGTTTTAATTTTACTGGATGTTTATTCAGCAGGTGAGACTATTATTACAGGAGCTGACGGTCGAGCATTAAGTCGAGCTATTCGAATGCGTGGTCAAGTTGATCCTGTATTTGTCGATGATTGGAATGATTTAGCTAAAATATTAGCAGGATTAGTTAAACCTGATGATGTAATTATGACTATGGGGGCCGGTAATGTAGGGCATATAGCGACTCAACTGCCCACATTATTAGCGGATGCATTGGCACAAAGGGTTACATCAAGCTTGAACAGGCCAGTATGAGAGGTCAGCTATTATTTAATGAAAAACTGGCAAAATATACAAGCTGGCGAGTAGGTGGCTGTGCTGAAAGGTTATATATACCTTATAATAAGCAGGATTTATGTGAGTTTGTTGCTACCTTGCCGGAGGCTGAATCTTTATTTTGGATAGGCTTAGGCAGTAATTTATTAGTTAGGGATGGCGGTATCAGCGGCACAGTTATCAATACGAAAGGTCGCTTAAAGGAAATGCGACTGGTAGAAGATCGTTTAGTCTATGTAGAAGCAGGTGTTCCATGTGCTCATGTTGCACGTTTTTGTGCAGAGCAGGGTTTAATTGGAGCAGAGTTTTTAGCTGGCATACCAGGAACTATGGGTGGTGCTCTAAAAATGAATGCAGGAGCTTTTGGTGGGGATACTTGGAGTATCGTCAAACAGGTAGAGATGATCAATGGGGGTGGTCAAGTAAATAACCGCTATCCTGTTGATTTTATTGTGAGTTATCGCTCTGTAAAAAGTATGAATCAAGAATGGTTTTTAAGTTGTCACTTACAATTACAAACGGGTGATACGACAACGAGCCAGAAAAAGATAAAGTCTTTGTTAGAGCATAGGTCTAATACTCAGCCCACGAATCAACCTAGCTGTGGATCCGTCTTTAAAAATCCAGAAGGTGATTATGCGGCAAGATTAATTGAGAAATTAGGTTTGAAAGGTTTCGCAATAGGTGGAGCTAGCGTTTCTGAGAAACATGCTAATTTTATAGTTAATACAGACAATGCCAGTGCTGCAGATATTGAAGATTTAATCCATTTTGTACAAAAACAAGTAAAGGAACAGTTGGGTGTGGAATTGCAAACAGAAGTTTGTATGGTAGGTGAGCGAGTGAAACAGATACCAATTTGTGATACTCAACAAAATCTAGAAAAGTTTGGTCGGGTTGCGGTACTAATGGGTGGAGCGGCTGCAGAAAGACCTGTTTCATTAAAAAGTGGCGCTGCTGTTTATGATGCCTTAAAGCGTAAAGGGGTTGATGCAATAGCCATTGATGTTACAGGAAGTGTAATTGACGCATTGGCTGGAATAAAAATTGATCGGATATTCAATATTATTCATGGCCGAGGCGGTGAAGATGGCGTACTACAAGGTGTGCTCCAAGTAATGGAAATTCCCTATACTGGTAGTGGTCTCATGGCCTCAGCATTAACGATGGACAAGCTTCGCACTAAATTATGTTGGCAGGGTTTTGGATTAATTACGCCTCAGTGGTTTTTGTTGCAGAGTGATAACGATTTGGATGCCTGTATAGAAAAGCTAGGGTTTCCAGTGATTGTTAAACCTGCTCAAGAAGGATCTAGCATAGGAATGAGCAAAGCAAATTCCCGTGATGAACTGCATAAGGCATTACATGACGCATTGGCATATAACTGTGATGTTTATGCAGAAAGGTGGGTTACTGGTAAGGAATATACGGTTGCATTATTAAATGGAGAAGCATTGCCTGTAATCCGCTTAGAAACACCAAATGCCTTTTATGATTACGAAGCAAAATATAATGCAACAACAACTCAATATCATTGTCCTTCAGGTTTGAATGAGGAACAAGAGGCTTTTTTGAGAGCATTAGCGGTTAAAGCTAGCAAAGTTCTAGGTGTTGAGGGGTGGGCAAGGCTTGATGTATTTATAGATGATGCTGGGCAATATCAGTTAATTGAAATAAACACGGTGCCTGGGATGACTGATCATAGTTTAGTGCCTATGGCAGCTAAGCAGGCAGGAATTGAATTTGATGATCTAGTCTTGCGTGTATTGGAAACTAGTTTAGGGTAATGAGTAATTTCGGCGTTAAAGCTTGGTTGGCTGGATTGTTCTTGATAAGTCTAGTTGGAATAATAGGTTATGAATTAACAAAAGAGCGATTGAAGTCGCTGTCGATTAAAAGTGCTTCGTTACCTATTAAGTACGTGAGGACTGAGGGTGAGTTTCAATATCTTAGTAAAGATGATGTTAAAGATATTTTACAGCCGTTAGTCGTGACCAGTTTTTTTGATGCCGATATGCAAGCAATACATTCAGCTGTTTCGACATTACCTTGGGTCGATGCGGTGACTGTTAAGCGAATATGGCCTGATGCTATTGATATAAAGGTACATGAGAAGCAACCTTTTGCTCGATGGGGTAAAAGTGCACTGATTACTGAATCAGGAGTTATTTTTATGCCGAATAATAACATTCTGATTCAGAACATGATTACTGTGACTGGGCCAGAATTGCAGCAGGTCAAAGTATTAGAAATTATGAAAGGAATTAAAACGGCGCTTGATGACCACTCAATGGAGTTGGCAGAATTTAATGTAAGCGATCGTTGGGCTTGGAAAATCAAATTAGTTACTGGAATGGAAATATTGTTGGGGCAAGATGAGCAGTTAAAAAAATTAAAACGTTTCTTAAGAACATTGACAGTGTTAACTCAAGGACACTTAGATGCAATGGCAGTTGTTGACTTAAGGTATCCCAACGGATATGCAGTTTCATGGAGGCCAGGAACTATTGAAATTGATTGGAAGGCTTTTACAAATCCCAATAATGAACAACAAGCGCGCGAAAAGCGTTACTGAGTAGATAAAAATGGCAAAGAAAATAGAACGTAATTTAATAGTCGGGTTGGATATCGGCACGTCAAAAGTTGCAGCTATTGTCGGGGAACTTACTAGTGACGGCAGCATTGAAATAATAGGTATAGGCTCAACCCCATCAAGGGGGTTAAAGAAGGGTGTTGTTGTAAATCTCGAATCAACTGTCCAATCTATACAAAAAGCGATAGAAGAAGCAGAGTTAATGGCCGGCTGTCAAATTAAGTCAGTTTTTGCAGGGATTGCAGGAAGTCATATTCGTAGTTTAAATTCTCATGGCATTGTAGCCATTAGAGATAAGGAAGTAACTAGGTATGACATTGATAGGGTAATAGACTCTGCCCAAGCAGTGGCTATCCCTGCTGACCAAAAGATTTTACATATCTTGCCTCAGGAGTTTGTTATTGATCTACAAGATGGTATTAAAGAACCTATTGGTATGTCGGGTATACGCCTAGAAGCAAAAGTACATATGGTTACTGGTAGTGTTAGCGCTTCGCAGAACATCATCAAGTGTATACGTCGTTGCGGGTTAGAAGTTGAAGATATAGTTTTGGAGCAATTGGCGTCATGTAACTCGGTTTTAACAGAAGATGAAAAAGAATTAGGAGTATGTTTAATAGATATCGGTGGTGGAACTACAGATATCGCTATTTTCGTCGAAGGTGCCATTAAGCATACTGCAGTGATCCCCATAGCGGGCGATCAAGTGACTAATGATATTGCAGTTGCATTACGAACACCTACCATAAATGCAGAAGAAATTAAGCGTAAATATGCTTGTGCACTGACTCAACTGGCCAGTATTGACGGAACAATTGAAGTACCTAGTATTGGCGATAGAGCTCCGCGTAATATTTCTATGCAAAATTTAGCTGAAATTATTGAGCCACGTTATGAAGAGCTAATGTTATTGGTTCAGTCTGAACTTAGACGTAGTGGCAATGAAGAATTAATAGCTGCAGGGATAGTATTGACTGGAGGTAGCTCAAAAGTTATGGGATTAATAGAATTGGCTGAAGAGATTTTTCATATGCCAGTTCGTATGGGTGGTCCACAGAATGTCACAGGTTTAACTGAAGTAGTAAGAAATCCAATACATTCAACGGGGGTTGGCTTATTAATGTATGGAAGAGAGCATCAGAATTTAGGTAGAAGTAATGATAGTGACGGTTTGGGTTGGCTTTCGAAGATGAAAAATTGGTTTCAAGGTAATTTTTAATAGTATTTATTATTTAATTTAAGGGGTGGTGTCGTGAAATATGAATTAGTGGATAGTTATAGTGAAACAGCTGTTATCAAAGTTATTGGCGTTGGTGGTGGTGGTGGCAATGCAGTTAATCATATGGCCGGTTGTAATATTGAAGGCGTTGAGTTTATTTGCGCGAACACAGATGCTCAAGCATTAAGAAAATTGTCGGTAGATACTATTATTCAGCTAGGTGTTGATTTGACTAAAGGTTTGGGAGCGGGAACAAATCCAGAAATTGGCCGACATGCGGCTGAAGAAAATAAAGATCGTATTAAAGAAGTATTGCAAGGCGCAGATATGATTTTTCTGACTGCTGGTATGGGTGGTGGTACAGGCACGGGTGCAATTCCTGTGATTGCACAGATCGCAAAAGAAATGGGGATTTTAACAGTAGCAGTAGTTACTAAACCTTTCCTATTTGAAGGTAAAAAGAAGCAAGTCGTTGCTGAGCAAGGTATTTTAGAATTAGAAAAGTATGTAGATTCATTGATTACTATTCCAAATCAAAAGTTATTGCCAGTGTTAGGTAATAATGTATCGTTAATCAATGCATTTAAAGCAGCAAATGATGTCTTGTTAGATGCGGTACAAGGTATCACTGAGTTAATTATTCATCCAGGTATGATTAATGTCGATTTTGCAGATGTTAGAACTGTTATGTCGGGTATGGGGGCTGCAATTATGGGCGTAGGGACAGCATCAGGTGAGCATCGCGCACGTGAAGCAGCTGAAAAAGCCATTGCCTGTCCATTACTTGAAGATATCAATTTACAAGGTGCAAGAGGTATTCTTGTTAATATTTGTGCCGCAGATATGGGTGTTGCGGAGTTTAATGAGGTAGGTAATATTGTTCATGAGTTCGCTTCAGAAGACGCTGTTATCAAAATCGGTATGGCGATTGATGCTAGCCTAGGTGATGAAATCAAAGTGACTGTTGTTGCAACAGGAATGGGGTTGCCTCCAATACAGGTTAAAGCGCCTATTAAATTAATGCCTAAATCAATGGTCAGTCAAACAAATTACGATGATTTGGAAAAGCCTGCTGTTATGCGTCAAGGTGGTAAAAGCGAGGGTAGAGAAACGCGATTTGGCGCTCAAACTAAAAAAGACATAGATTTAGATTATCTCGATATTCCTGCATTTTTAAGAAGACAGGCAGATTAATATTAAGTGGAACATTGTTGCGTGAATAGAGATAAGACTCGTTACGCAACAAGTTTTTCTATGCAATAACTATTGCTAGGATAAGGCTTTTGGTCGTTAAAAAACTAATTAGACTTTAATGATCCTTTCCTTTATCTAAATGATAGAGCGAAGTTTTGTAATCTTATATGGCTCAGTGTGACTAACAGTGGATGCAATTTTGTTGATAGCAGTAAATTTGCAGCTGGCTCAAGCATAAATTTATTGTAACTGTGTTAAGTCAGCATCTTTTATCAATTACTTAAGCGGGAAAGCATTGTAGGACTTCGATGGTAGTATGATTTGAATGTTCACCCCTTCATTACGAATTATGCTGTATTTATGAATAGTACAGTGCTTGATTTCCTTTTGTATCGTCTATGATATAGCATGTTTTTGTTATCGTTTCTGGCATTTATTTACCTTTTAGAAATACTGTGTCAACAAGTATTTGGACACAAAACTAAGCTGATTTTGGGCGCTCTGAAGCTCATGGTTGTAAAGCACCTCAATATCCTACTTATTCTCAAGGCTGGTTTGATAGCTCTGAGGCTAAGTAACTTTGTTTTTAGAAAAAAACGGCTTTCTGAATCGATATATTACCAATAATCACCTAGCTTCATAATATAGGAAGTATAAGTTCATTCAAGAAAACGCAGTGGTTATCGGTGTCATAGATCGGCATGTCAAATCAAACCTTCACTGGTTTACGCTTCCAAATGGTCATGAGTAGACGTCATTAATTAGGTTCTCATGAGCTCAGCTATAGGCTAATAAGCCTCGTACAGATTAAATATTATCGTTAAGTATAAGCAATTTTTAGCTTAAAAATGTTAAGCACAAAGTATGCAGCATTGAATAGGCTTTAATAATATTGAGGTTGTATTCGAAGTTAATCAATAGCGCTGACTAATACATAGACTATTAATCGTGTCATATATATCGCATCAACATTGGCTAGGTAATGTAGTTATGAACCTTTAAACTATGGCAATATTTTGTAACGCAATAAATCCTTAATGAAAAATAAATTACTTCCTTTTTTTAATGCTTTATCAAAAGATGAACAAAGTATTATGCTGGTGTTGGCTGTTATTTATGCACCGATTGGCCAATCTAGTTTCGCAAAATTATTAGAAAGATCCGCTTGTTTTGATCGACAAACATTAGGTTTAATTAATAAACCTTTACGGGATAAGTTACAAAATAGCAAGTTGATTATTCTGTCAACGGATGGTTGGCGGTGTAATGAAGAAGTTGCTGAACCACTGATGCGTTTAGCATTAGATCAACCTTGGTTTAGTAAATTGACCCAACAACTCATTGCTGAGCCTAATTATTTTTACTCTGCTAAAGTCAACGCATACCATGCCATAAAGCAATTACGAATTTTTTTGTATCAAGGTAATGAAGCTGCATTTTCAGCCAATATTGAGCGGTTTTATACGGATTATCGAAAAAGCTTCAGAGAGGCTATCAACTTAATTTTCTTTAAACATTATGATGCGGTTTGGTTTTCATCGTTATCAGATCAGATTAAATTTCAAGTATTAGATTATTTGTTGCGTGATGGGCGTATGGACTTTATTGATACGTCAGCGTCTTATAAGCTATTAGAACAGTTTTTTGGTAAGGTACGGCCTAGTAATCCTATTATTATTCATGGTCTTATTGAAGAGCGATTAATACGAGGTAATCTCAAGGATGCCGAACAATGGTTAGTTGGCGATAGTTCCTTTTATGCTTTGAAATTATTAGCGACTTTACGTTTCTTAGAAAATAACAATGATGAAGCGATAGCGTTATTTGAGTTAGCAGTAAAAGTATTAAAAAAAGAAACAGGCAAACGTAATGTTAGTATTGAAGGGATACATGGGTTCTTTTTTAATTTAGCCTTATTAAAGAGTCGCATACCAAAAAACATTGTGTTGTTAAAGCAACAAATCCAAATCACCCTTAAAAAAACTAATCAAAATGAGGCGTTTTATTTACTCAATTTGATCTTGTTAGATGCGGTTGATATTTATCAAGGTAAAGCAACAAGTGAGCAGAGTCAGTATTTATTAATAGCTAATAAACTGGCTTATGAACGTTTATTTCATACGTTATTGTTGTATTGGATCGGTGAAATTGGCAACATTAATAAGCATCCTAGAAATAAAGAATTTCTAGCTGATTTGGCTAACTTTTGTTTGCAGTCTCAGACATTGGGTTATGAATGGTATGCGGCTGTGAGTTCATTGTTGTTACAACGTATCAATTATAAAAATGAAGCTTGTGAAAAAATAGCACAACAATATTTACAATCACCTTTTAAAGGCATTATTGATTTATTACCGCAAGTTTCAGCGTGGCAAAGAGCTTTAGACGCTTTAAATCAATTGACGGTTGAATCGGAGATTGTCATACAAACAGAATTACGGTTGATTTGGTCATTAAGCTTACAAAACAATGCCGTGTTATTAGAGCCTAAAGAACAACGCTTAGGTAAAAATGGTCGATGGACTAAGGGCCGACCAATTGCTTTAAAAAGATTACATCAAGATATTACTGATTTTGATTATTTAACCGAACAAGATCGACGTATTTGTAAGCATATTCAAGTTGAAAAAGAAGCTTCTTATTATGGCTACTCCAGCAAAGAATATTATGCGCTACCCAGTATTGCCATTGTTGAGGTAGCAGGGCACCCCTTTGTTTATTGGCTTAATCAAGAAGCTACATCGCCTCCAGTTGATATTGTGTTGGCAGAGCCGCAATTACTGGTTAAGGAGCAAGAAGAAAACCTACATATTTCATTATTGCCACCTATAGGTGTACAGCAGATCATAGCTCAAAAAACCGCAAGTCATGGCTTGATTGTCTATGTCATCAACGATGCACATAGACAAGTGGCCAATATCTTAGGTAAAAATGGCTTAACGGTACCTGCTTCAGCACGCCAGCAAGTGATCGATTCAATCTCTTCAATTGCTTCAATGTTAACGGTACAGTCGGATATCGGTGGAGCATCTAATTATGCAGAAACCGTAGAGGCTGATAGTCGCTTACATATACATCTGCAACCCGTGGGGCAAGGTATACAAATAGAGGTATTTGTGCAGCCCTTTAATGAAGGTGGTCCTCTTTATAAGCCGAGTTTAGGTGGCACCACAGTATTGGCCGAAATTGATGGTAAACAATTACAAACTACGCGTGATTTTGATTTAGAAGCCGATTATTTAAAACAAGTGTTAAATGAGTGTCCTGAATTATATGGTAATAAAGACACAAAGTGGTTATTGGATGACACTGAATCTGCCTTAGAAGCTTTGTTACATTTACAAGAATTAGGTGATTTTGCTGTTCTGGAATGGCCTAAAGGTAAAAAGATTCGTCTCAGCCGTGAAGCTGGCTTATCACAAGTGCAATTTTCGGTACGCAAGGAAAAAGATTGGTTTAGTGTTGAAGGCACGGTACAAATTGATGATCAGCAAGTGCTGGATATGCAGCAATTAATGAGCTTGTTAGGTGGCTCATCCGGTCGTTTCCTCAAGTTAGATGATGGTCAGATCATTACTTTAACACAGGAATTACGTCAGCGTTTGGACGATTTGGCTGGTCTAGGCGACGTACATAAAGATAAAGTACGTTTTCATCCATTAGCCGCACAGGCCTTGGATGAAATCACTACAGGCATGAGTATTACTGCCAGTAAGCCTTGGCAAGATCAATTAGTACGCCTAAATGAAATGGGAGATTTAAATCCGCAGCCACCGTCAACCTTACAAGGTGACTTGCGTGATTATCAACGTGAAGGTTTTCAATGGATGATGCGTTTGGCTCATTGGGGCGCGGGTGCTTGCTTAGCCGATGATATGGGCTTGGGTAAAACAGTACAGGCTCTGGCCTTGATTTTGTCTCGGGCACCACAAGGCCCTTCGTTGATTCTTGCACCCACCTCGGTATGTATTAATTGGCTAGAAGAATGTCAGCGCTTTGCACCTACATTAAACGCCTATCAATTTGGTGTAGGTGATCGACAAGAGATGCTCGATAATGCCGGCCCTTTTGATTTAATTGTTTGTAGTTATGGCTTATTGCAAACCGAAGGCGAACGATTGGCGCAAAAAACTTGGCATACCTTGGTAGCCGATGAAGCGCAGGCTATTAAAAATGCGCTAACTAAGCGTTCTAAAGCTGCCATGGCGTTGCAAGCAGATTTTAAATTAATTACCACCGGTACACCTATAGAAAACCATTTAGGTGAGTTGTGGAATTTGTTTAACTTTATTAATCCGGGATTATTAGGTACATTACAAAAATTTAATGAGCGCTATGCGCAGGCCATTGAAAATCAAAAAGATCAGGGCGTACAGCATCGTTTACGAAAATTATTACGACCTTTTATTTTAAGGCGCTTAAAGAACGACGTTTTGACTGAGCTGCCCTCACGTACTGAAGTCACTTTGCATATTGAATTAAGTCCAGAAGAACGAGCGCTATATGAAGCCTTGCGTCGTAATGCCATGCAAACGATGCTGAGTAATACCGAACAAGCGGGGCACAAACAACTGAAAGTATTAGCAGAAATTATGAAGCTGCGCCGTGCGTGTTGTCATCCTCGGTTAGTCATGGAGGAAAGTACGCTCAGTAGCTCTAAGCTGCAAGCTTTTGAAGAATTGGTCGATGAGTTATTGGACAATCGTCATAAAGCTTTAGTGTTTAGCCAATTTGTAGGGCATTTAACGCTTATTCGTCAATTGTTAGATAAAAAAGGTATTCCTTATCATTACCTAGATGGTTCAACCTCTATTCCAAATAGGAAAAAAGCCGTTAATTTATTTCAAGCCGGTGAAGGTGATTTGTTTTTAATTAGTTTAAAAGCCGGCGGTACTGGCTTAAATCTAACGGCCGCCGATTATGTCATACACATGGACCCTTGGTGGAATCCTGCCGTAGAAGATCAAGCTTCTGATAGAGCGCATCGTATGGGTCAAAAACGCCCCGTGACTATTTATCGGTTGGTAGCAAAAGATACCATAGAAGATAAAATTGTTGAGCTACATAAGCATAAACGCGATTTAGCCAATAGCTTATTAGAAGGTGGCGAAGTGAGTGGAAAAATGTCAGTAGAAGATATGATGGCCTTGATTAAGGATATCGATTAAGGCGATGCATGAACAATTGTGGTCGGGTTAGGCTTAGGCTATCGCTAACTCGACCATAAAAGCTCTTTCAAGCCTAAATTGCTTTAAAGCCAATATCGGTACGGTAATAAACGCCATCCCAATGTAGGCAATTAGCTAATTTATAGGCGTTGGTTTGTGCGGTTTTAATATCTTGTCCTAATGCACACGCCGATAATACTCGACCACCGGCAGTCACTATGTTGTCACCCACTTTTTTTGTACCCGCATGAAATACTTTGCAATCAGCCTGCTCTTGTTCGGGTAAACCATAAATAATCGCGCCTTGTTGATAGCTGTCTGGATAACCGCCTGCGGCCAAGACTACGGCTAAAGCCGCTCGCTCATCCCATTCACTATGAGCTTTATCGAGCTCTCCTACCAGCGCGGCTTCACAGAGTTCGACTAGATCACTTTTCATACGCATCATGATGGGCTGAGTTTCAGGATCACCAAAGCGGCAGTTATATTCCAATACTTTAATAGTGCCATCAAGGCTAATCATTAAACCTGCATAAAGAAAGCCGGTGTAAGGTAGACCATCGTCAGCCATGCCTTTTAGAGTAGGTGCGATGACATCACGCATAACGCGCTCATGAATCTCAGCGGTTACCACCGGCGCTGGTGAATAAGCACCCATGCCGCCAGTGTTTGGCCCTAAATCATTATTATCACGCGCTTTGTGATCTTGGGAAGTGGCCATAGCCAGTGCATTTTTGCCGTCGGCAATAACAATGAAGCTGGCTTCTTCGCCGACTAAAAACTCTTCGATAACTACTCGATTGCCAGCACTACCAAAGACATTGCCTGAGAGCATATCGATGACAGCATCTATCGCTTCTTGCTCACTTAGTGCAACAATCACGCCTTTGCCGGCAGCCAAACCGTCGGCTTTAACAACAATAGGCGCGCCTTGTTGTTTAATATAGGCGATGGCAAGTTCGGTATTGGTAAAGCTTTGGTATGCCGCTGTTGGTATATGGTGGCGTATCATGAAATCTTTGCAAAAAGATTTGGAGCCTTCTAGTTGTGCAGCGAGTGCGCTGGGGCCAAAGCATTTTAGGCCAGCGGCTTGAAAGCTATCAACAATCCCTAAGACCAGAGGAATTTCTGGACCAATAATGGTTAAGTCGATGTGTTTCTGTTGGGCAAAAGCCAGTAATCCAGAAATGTCATCGACAGCCAGTGCGACGTTTTCAACGCCAGTTTCTAAGGCTGTTCCTGGATTACCTGGTGCTACAAAGACTTGCGTAACTTTAGGTGATTGTTTAGCCTTCCAAGCGAGGGCGTGTTCACGACCACCGCTACCGACGATGAGGATTTTCATAAGAGAGAGTCTCAGCAATACGGCGTAACTGTTAGTTACGCCGTGTTTAAATTAATGTCGGAAATGACGCATGCCGGTGAAGACCATGGCAATGTTGTGATCATTGGCAGCATCTATCACTTCGTTATCACGCATAGAACCGCCCGGTTGAATAATGGCGGTAATGCCTGCTTCTGCCGCGGCATCAATGCCATCTCTAAAGGGGAAAAACGCATCAGACGCTAAGGCGGAACCAGGGACTACCAAGCCTTCATCGGCAGCTTTTATGCCGGCAATTTTAGCGGAATAAACTCGGCTCATTTGTCCTGCGCCTACACCAATCGTCTGACCATTTTTGCAATAAACAATAGCATTAGATTTAACAAATTTGGCGACTTTCCACGCGAATAATAAATCAGCTAATTCTTCTTTACTAGGTGTTCGCTGACTTACAATTTTAAGATCAGCAAGGCTGATTTCACCGAAATCTTTATCTTGAACTAACAGTCCACCTGCAACGCGCTTGAAATCAAAAGAAGGCGTATTAACACTTTCCCATAAGCCACAAGCCAATACTCGAATATTTTGTTTGCTTGCTAGCACGGCTAATGCAGCCGGTGTGATGGTCGGCGCGATAATCACTTCAACAAATTGACGGCTGATGATTTCGGTTGCTGTTTGTTCATCGAGTTCTTGATTAAACGCGATAATACCACCGAAGGCTGAGGTTGGATCAGTCGCATAAGCTTTATCATAAGCGCCGAAAAGACTATCAGCCTGAGCTACGCCGCAGGGATTAGCATGCTTAACGATTACGCAAGTGGCTTTGTCATTAAAGGTTTTTACACATTCCAAGGCGGCATCAGCATCGACAATATTGTTGTAGGATAATTCTTTACCCTGATGTTGATGAGCGGCCGCAATAGTGCCAGCGGAAGGCGCTTTTTCTCTATAAAAAGCTGCACTCTGATGTGGATTTTCGCCATAACGCAGGGTTTGATTATGATAAAACTGTAAATTTAAGGTTTCAGGAAACGCTACGTCATTTAACTTTCCTAGGTAAGTTGCAATGGCTGTGTCATAACGTGCAGTGTGTTCAAAACTTTTTAGAGCCAGATTAAAGCGAGTCTTAGCAGAAAGGCTGTTATCAGTTTGTTTTAGCTCAACTAAAATACTGGCGTAATCATCAGGACTAACAATGATAGCAACATCGGCGTGATTTTTAGCGGCGGCGCGTATCATGGTTGGCCCACCGATATCGATATTTTCAATAGCCGTTTCAAAATCACAATCGGGATTAGCAATGGTTTGTTCAAACGGATAGAGATTGACCACAACCATATCAATGGGCTTAATAGCATTTGCTGCCATAACTGCATCATCTATGCCTCTACGACCTAAAATGCCACCATGTACTTTAGGGTGTAAGGTTTTAACCCGACCATCCATCATTTCTGGAAAGCCTGTGTAATCAGAAACTTCAGTGACGGGTATCTGATGCTCCATCAGCGTTTTAGCAGTGCCGCCAGTAGACAAAAGCTCAATGCCTAATTGATGTAATTCTCGGCAAAAATCGACGACACCAGATTTATCAGAAACGCTGATCAGTGCGCGAGTCATTTGTTTGTTCATGCAGACCTTTTATATAGATGGGTAGGGGGATTTGGTTGTGTAAGTCGAATCTTGGTGGAGTTTAAGATATTCCGTATTGATCCAATTTTTTTCTTAATGTGCTGCGACTTAAGCCTAGTGCTTTGGCCGCTTTAGTTTGGTTATAGCCGGAATGTTCCAATGCAGTCTCTAACAAGGGTTTTTCAACTTCACTAATGACCATCGCATGTAAGCCGACAGCATCATGACCACTCAGTTGCGAAAGATAGAGCTCAACAGTTTGTTTGACATACAGAGACAGTGGTAAAAGTAGGGGATTTTTACTGTCACTGTTAATAGTTTCAACACTATTTGATGATGTGTTCATGGGCTAGCAGTATTAGTGAATGTGATTAAATGCCGAATTAATCAGCGCTAATTGTTTTGTTGGGCTGATAGCTTGATTCAGTTGGTTTCGAGTTTCTATGCTGATGGTATCAAAATGTTTAAAATACCAGCCTATATGTTTTCTGGCTATTCTAACACCGCTAAGATTGCCATAGAAGCTATATAGTTGCTCAAGGTGAGTTAGCAAGGTGTTATGTATGTCGTTAGCGCTTGGTTTTTCAAGATCTTTTCCAGTTTTAAGAAAATGATCTACTTGCTTAAATATCCAAGGGTTTCCTTGCGCTGCACGACCTATCATAATGGCATCTGCACCCGTAGTCGCCAGTACATAACTCGCTTTTTGTGCTGAATCGATGTCTCCGTTGGCAATGATGGGAATATTTACCGCTAGTTTTACGTCTTTAATAGTTTCATATTCAGCTTGCCCGTTAAACTTACATGCTCTTGTGCGTCCGTGTAGGGTAAGTGCGGCTATGCCTGAATTTTCTGCTATTTTAGCAATATCAACGGCATTGCGACTATGCAAATCCCAGCCTGTGCGGATTTTTAAAGTAACAGGAATATCAACTGCATTGACTACAGCGTCTAATATTTTCTTTACCAGCGCTTCGTCTCTTAGTAAGGCTGATCCTGCCGCTACTGAACATACTTTTTTAGCTGGACAGCCCATATTAATATCAATAATCTGTGCGCCACGCTCTGCGTTATATCGTGCAGCATCAGCCATTTGTTCGGGATTGGTGCCTAAAATTTGCACCGAGCGCAGACCTATTTCATCTTTGTGGTCTGCTTTTAATAAGGTGCGTTTATGTTCTCGTAAGGCTGGATTGGAGGCCACCATCTCGGATACTGCCAATCCGGCACCTAGTTGTTTACATAACGATCTGAAAGGATGGTCACTAATCCCGGCCATAGGCGCTAAAATTAAATTATTTTCGAGTTGATAAGGACCAATTTTCATAAGTTAAGCACAGGCGTTAAGCTAAAAGTAAAATACATGACCTTAGGGCTTATTGCCTTGTGCCTATTATCTAAGTGTTATTTATCGACGGATTCATTCCAAATGGGGTTATCTCTGTCTTCTTCATTCAACTTAGCGCTGTCTTCAGGATAGATATGCCAGAACGACTGATCAATTTTAGCGTTGCTATAGCCTTCTTTCTTTTCGTGGGTGAATGGACACCACCAGTTTTCAACAATTTTAACCAGATAAGCATGCCATTCAAAAACAGCCACACTAACTGGGCAATACCAAGTACAGTTTAATATCCAATACAGTTTTGATTGAGACAAACTCATTTTAAAGGAGCCGTCCATAGTGATTTGATTTTTCAAGTTATAGCGATGACTGCTTCTTTCAGGAAGAAAATCTGAGAAGGATTTAATGTTTGTTCCACCAATCATGCGTAAATGATAATAAGTCAAATAGGCACTAAGAAATACAAAAGGTAAAGTGAAGATGGGTAGATAAACAAGAGCAAGCCCTATGGCTCTTTGTAGAACAGGGACTTGTCTATGATTTTTACCGATTTCAGCTCTGCCGGTACAGGAATCACATGCTTTCATAGTTTATATATATCCTTGAGTTAATTTTTATTAGGCTGATGTTGCTTAGCATTTATATTGAGAGCAGTTTAAATAGTAAACTGAGCTACCATGCAAGAACTTTATAAGCTATCTGGGTAAAGTAATAGTCACCTTGCAGGTAGCCATAAATATCACAGGGTTATTCTATAATGGCTGTCTTGATAGCTCAATGCTTTTATAAGCTAGAAGAAACTGAGCAAAAGAATGTTTTTAAGTATTCTGTTTCAGGTGACGCAGGATCTATGGGGTGATCAGGTCCTTGTCCACCACTGGCAAAAAATACTAGATGCCGATCTATATGTTTCCCTGAAGAGCGTAAGATTTCATGTAAATTTTCACGACTTAGGTGATAAGAACAAGAGGCTGAAACCAGAATGCCATTTTTGGATAACACTTGTAAAGCTAAGTGGTTTAAACGACGATAAGCCTCATAACCTTGTTTAAAATCTTTTTTGCGTTTAACGAGTGCAGGTGGATCAAGCACGATAATATCATAAAGCTGATTGTCTAGGCGGGCCTGCTTTAGAAAGTCGAAAACATCGCTACGCACAAAATGCATTTTATCGACTACCTGATTAAGTTCAGCATTTTCTTTTGCTAACGTTAAAGCGCCTTCAGAGGCATCGACACAAGTCACCTCTGTTCCACCTGCCATCGCTGCGGGGATGCCCCAAGCGCCGGTATAAGAAAACAAATCCAATACCCGCTGATCTTTGGCAATATTAGCAACAGCAGCTCGACTGCTACGGTGATCGTAAAACCAGCCAGTTTTTTGGCCATTCAATATATCGATCTTAAACTGTGCGCCATTCTCTTCGATAATAACGGAATCAGGTAATTTGCCGTAGGCGATTTCAGATTCCAAGCTTAAGCCTTCTAGCTGTCTCTGGCTGTTATCATTTTTAAGTACGATCGCGGTGGGTTCGAATAATTCTACCAAGGCAGTCAGCAAAGATTCTTTTCGTTGCTCTATGCCAGCCGTAGTAATCTGCACCGAAAATACCGAGCCAAAGCGGTCAATAACTAGGCCTGGCAAACCATCACTTTCACCAAAAACCAAACGATAATAGGGCTGAGTAAAGAGTTTTTCACGCAAGATCAGCGCAGTAGTTAAGCGCTCTTTGAAAAAATTGCTGCCACACTTTAGATTAGGTTTTCTTGATAGCAATCGAGCGCAAATAAGTGCTTGCGGATTAACGTAAGCCGTACCCAAGACTTTGCCATCATCACTTTTAACCTGTGCAAGGTCGCCCGCTGAAAATTGTTCTAGCGGTGAGCGCTGGGTATCAACTTCATTGCTAAAAACCCAAAGATGTCCTTTGCGTAAGCGCTTATCTTCGTTCTTTTTTAAATAGATTTCAGGTAGTGACATGGTTGTTTCAGTGGGGCTAAAGGTTAAAGGTTAAAGGCTAAAGGCTAAAGGCTAAAGGCTAAAGGCTAAAGGCTAAAGGCTAAAGGCTAAAGGCTAAAGGCTAAAGGCT
>QVQF01000163.1 GCA_003584895.1 Methylococcales bacterium | reverse complement strand
GCCACTTACACCCAACACATTGATTTTTAATACCTAAAGATCAAAACATCTCTTAATTTAGTCAATTGCTACACATAACTGCTACACACAGGCTGTTAATTGATGCAATTTCAGACAAATCTCGTTAGAAGAGACTCTCGTTTCTACTTCAGAAGCAGGGTTCCAAAAGACCTATTAGCTATAGTCTTTATCGTATATGACTTGGCTGAAAAACTAGACCAACCAGCGTAATAACACAAAACCCTGCACCTGCATAAAATGTAAATTCCGGGCCAAATTGATCCCAACATAGCCCGGCAATAACACTAGCAATCAATAGTGCAACGCCACTCATTAAGTTAAAAAATCCATAAGCCGTACCACGTAAATCAGCAGGTGCGCTATCAGCCACCATTCTCGCCAGCAACCCTTGCGTGATTCCTAGGTGTATACCCCATAAAACAACTCCAGCGACTACAACGAGCCAATGATCGTTAATAGCCAATATCAAATCAGCAGCAATAAGGATCACTAAGCCGAGGGCTAGCAATTTAGTATGACTAATGCGATCAGAAAGTTTGCCGAAGGGATAGGCGGACAGCGCATAAATCAGATTCATAGCCACCATAACCAACGGCACTAGTGCCATCGGAATGCCGCCTTGCTGAGCACGCAGCACTAAGAAAGCCTCACTAAAGCGTGCTAAGGTAAACACTGCGCCTATAGCGACCACCCACCAATAAGCAACACCCAATCGCTTAAGATTTTGTTTGCTAATCGGATTTGAACGCTTAACAGCCTTATGAATAATGGGCTCATGAACGCCGAACAACAAAAGTGCCACCGCCAACAGAGCAGGAATCACCGACACCCAAAATATCGCGCGAAAATCATTAGCCCACAGCAGCATCAAACCGACGGCTAACAAAGGACCAAGAAATGCACCAACCGTGTCTAAGGATTGTCGCAATCCAAATGCAGCACCCCGCAGATGTAGTGGCGCTATATCTGCTATCAAAGCATCGCGCGGCGCACCTCGCACACCCTTACCTATGCGATCCAATAATCTAGCGCTAAGCACTAGCCCTAGACTAGGTGCGATTGCAAACAAAGGTTTAGTCAAAGCACTCAAAGCATAGCCAAACAGTGCAAGCCCTTTGCGTTTGCCCAAATAGTCGCTCAAAACACCTGAAAACACCTTAATCATCAGGGCCGTAGATTCGGCAAGCCCCTCAATCACTCCGACTGTAAAGGCGCTGGCACCTAATGTGGTCACCATAAACATCGGCAGTAAGCTGTGAATCATTTCGGAGGAAATATCCATCAACAGGCTAACGAAACCTAGTATCCAGATGCTAGAGGGAATCTGATTTAAAGTGCTTTTAGTGCTTATTGTCATCATCAATTTCAGTGATTGTGTACCGTATTATTAGGATGCAGTGCGCATGCATGATTTGTCGTTCCTTGTTCTACCTGTATGGTACTGTGCTGTATAGAGAAACGTTCTTTAAGCGTTTCCACGACAGTATCCATAAAGGCATCACCGGGATATCCTGCTGGCATAACTAGATGGCTCGTTAAAGCGCTTTCAGTGGTACTCAAGCCCCAAATATGTAGATCGTGTATGTCTGTCACTCCCTGGCATTGACGTAAATAAGTCGTGACTTCTAATACATCAATATGTGCAGGAACAGCAACTAACGCTAATTGCATAGCTTCACATAACAAACACCACGTACTAATGACAATCACTAGCACAATCAGCAAACTAATCACCGGATCTAACCAGTACCAGTTGGTGTATATCATAGCTATACCAGCCAATGCCACACCTAGCGATACTCCTGCATCGGCAGCCATATGGAGATAAGCGCCACGAATATTTAAATCGGCCTTACTTCCTTTGACGAACAGCCATGCTGATAGCCCGTTAATGACGATACCAATAGCTGCCACCACCGTGACCGTTAAACCACCTACTAAAGGGGGTTGTGAAAACCTATGAATAGCCTCCCAAGCTATAGCTCCGCAAGCTATCAATAAAAACATAGCATTTATTAGCGCCGCCATAATCGAGGTACTGCGTAAACCGTAGGTATAGCGTTCATTCGGTACTTTACGAGACAGAATTGCAGCACCCCAAGCTAAAAACAATCCCAATACATCAGATAAATTATGTCCAGCATCGGCCATGAGCGCGGTGGAATTAGCCATAAAACCATAGCTAAATTCGACGATAACAAACGCAGCATTTAAAACGATAGCACAGACGAATGCTAACCCTTGTTTGTTTTGATCATGATGACTGTAATGGTCGTGAGTATGTGCGTGCCCACTATGAGCGTGAGTATGATGATGTTTGTGATGAGCTGTCATTAGTCTGCTTTAAATTCAAGTTATGATCGATAAGCAACGCTCATCCACCGTTGATGCCTGATGCAGGTTACTTATCGGGTCTACGAACTGATCCTTAATAATACACTCTAAATGAATGCTGTATTTGTTCAAACTCATAGCGATAAGGTTCGGCTACCCCATAATTATTAACCACTACCAATAGATCGTGTGAAAATACCGAGGTGTTATACCAGTTAAAGCTACCTTCTATAACAATAGAGTCGTCAATAATACAATACTTAGAATGTATCGGTGAATAAGGCACAGGGTGATCATCTAGACCATAAACCAAACCCACCACAATACCAGCATTTCTTAAACGCTGCACTGCCGGTAGTAATGCTCGATTAAGCTCATCATACATTGAACGCTCTAAGCCTATGCGTCCTTGTCTGGCCAAATGGCCATTAAATAAAATATGGACATAAACACCCCGATGATGGGCCTGTATTAACGCATCAACCACGCTATCATGATAATCACCTAATAAATCACCCATTAGAAACAAACACAGCTTAATAGAATGCTTGGCTCTATGAATCTCAGCCAAAATGGCATGATGCGGACGATAGAGCTGACCATTTTGCATGACTTGCCTGCCAAAGGTATAGAGCAGATTAAAATGACTTAAAGGATCTATTCCATAGCGCTGATTAACACCGCCGCGCTGACTTTGAAATATATTATCCAACAATCTACAAACACCTTTGGACTGGAAAGTCATACCCGATTCCCAGTTTGCCCACCAGCGATCAAAAGTGATATTAAAAGACCCTAAGATGCAGTCCTCATCGTTGAATATCACGAATTTGGTGTGCATATCGGGTTCAACTTCGATCAGGTGATGTTGAGGTGTACAAAACACACCGATTAATTCAACTCTGGCACATTTTAAACGGGCGTAATTATCACTGTTAGTGAGCGTCATTTTTCGCCAATCAACGATACACTGAACTAAAACACCTTCTTGACTGGCATAGATCAAATGATTAATAAAATCAGTGTCGTCTATACAATCGACACTGACTTTAATGGTACAAAGTCGCTGTGGGTTTTGCCTACGACAGTGTATTACTTTGTCAATATGATCATGTATATATCGTTTAGGATGATAAGGATGATATTGCTGACCTTTAGTAAACTTGGGCGTTAGTTTTAAATCATCAATATGATGATTATACCAATCAGCATCACACTGTAATTCAACGGCATTCAATTCATAAGTACGATAACTATTAGCCGCACGCCCTTCATTAGTGATTACGCGATTTTGATCATGACCATTTTGTACTTGCTGGCTATCCATAAATAGATAATCAAACTCAGAAGCCAAAGAATGCTCATGCAAATGCACTAAATAAGCAAACTTAACACAGGTAATAGGGCCGAAATGATTGGAGAATGGTAAGACATAAAAGTCTCGTGTTTTGCGTTTATGTCTATCCCATTGAATATCATAAGCATCGGTATCAATCAGATAAGTTTCACAAATGCCCTGCTCTCTATAGACTTTAAGGACTACTTTGATGTTAAGTTGCACACCAAAATTCACATCAAACTCTATTTTTCCCCAGCGTATATCAAAGGTATGATTAAAATCATTCACTCTTTGAAAATAGCCACCTAAATGCCCATGCACAGGCTTGGCATAATGTTCTGCGTAGGGCATATGATCTCCTTTCATTGCTAGATTACTTAGGTTCAAAGCTCATTAGATAGCCACAATGATCTGACACTCTGCCATAATCATCATCGGTAAATAAAACTCTTCCTGAATGCACTTTTAAGTCACTAACTTTATTCATAAAGATATAATCAATACGATAATCTTCAGCATGAGAGTTACTCCAATAAGCATCATTCACCTTGAGTATTTTTTCAAAGGCACACTGATCTTGTATGGCCAGAAATTGATCTTCATATTCATTAGCATTGACGATTAACTGATAGCCCTCTGATCCGCTGGTAATATTAAAATCACCACATAGTAAGGTAGCGGATACTGATTGATCTTGAAGCTCACTAGCCCATGAACTCAACTTTTTAAATTGCTGAGAAAAACCATCTTCCCACCAGCTTAAATGTGCTGAAAACACATTAATTAAACCCATAGTGGGGACATTAACTTGGGCCATGATAACTTTTCGAGCATGAATACTGAAGATACTATCGCTATCAGAAACATAGCGGGCGGACTGATTATGGAGTGGATATCGACTTAAAATAGCCACGCCCTCACGATATTTGTCAAAGCCTAAATGCGACCAATCGCTATAAAGATGGAAAGCGTGTTTAAGTCTATTATTAATAATGTTAGCAGAATGAGTCTTCCAATCACCAAACCCTTCATTCCAAAGCTCAGCGACTTCTTGAAAACAAACAATATCCACGTCCAAGTCATCAATGGCTTTGGCTATTTGAGTAAACTTTTCATCTTGCTGTGCTTCCTGATAACAATGTAAATTAAGAATCATCAGCTTTAACGGCTCATGACTGAGTTTATAATTATTGCCGTCATTGTTATCCCATAACACCCCAACAGCCGTGTCATAAGATATCGAATACTCCACACGATAAGCATCATTGATTTTAAGTAAACCCTGCCATATCTGCGAGCCATATTGATTAGGGTTTCTAGCATTACTTTGCGCATGCTCATGCCAATAATGGCGATTAAAATGGCAAGGGGTTGTATGACTCGTCAGCCAGTTATCAGTCGTCCAATGAAGAATAACCGCTTTGACTTGTAAAGCCTGATTAACCGAGACGGTAATAGGTAGAAGTTGTTGCCCTGCTTTCAACTTAGATTCAAAACCTAGTTGTTGCAGGTTTTGGCTAGCTGTTAATTGTATGCCTGAGTCTGCTTGGCTAGCATAATTGCTACCTGCTTGATTATCCCAATACTCTTGGCCTAAACATTGGTAGTGCAAGGCAAAGTTGATATTACCGGGCAAACTAGTATGCCCCTGCGCTTTAATAATGACCCTCGCTTTCCAGCATTCTTCATCTGCGTTTAGTTGATACTGATAGCTAGCCGATAAGACCTGCCATTCACCTTGCTCACCCGCCCATAACACTTCTACTTTTTTGTCATGGCTTAAATTTGCCACCCGCATAACAAAGATCAATTCTTGTTGTGGGGTACTTTTCTTTCTGGTGATGATATTTTCTACATACAGCAGTTGAATTTCATGCATCCGTCTACTCTCAAAATAAACTTACTGGCGATGTGGTTTGAGCTGCATCTTTTCACAACTCAATAGTGTCTCAGCAACGATAAAACTATTACACGACATTCTGTTTCAAAATATACAATAATTATTATTGAATTCATTAATAAGTATTTGCTTGGTCTCCATTATTAATTCATTCACTTGTTGATCATTTATTTTCAAACTTGCCATGTACTCTTCTTTATATTTAGTCCATTGATTATCGCTTAAATACGAATCATTACTTTCAATATATTCCGCTAAATTAGCCATAGCAATTAAGCTTAATATTAATTCTGAAGCGTGATGTTCCTTGATCACTTTAATATTATGGTGATAACGAATAGCAGTAACGATAGTTTCAGACAATCCCCATGCCATTGCCAACATCGCTCCACACTGTGCATGATTGCAATTGTGCCTATTATCTTCAATGGTTGTTACATTTTGGTCAAATGTGATTGATGATAACCTTAATGTTTCAATGTAGGATGGAAAATGTCGCATCATTAGCGCTCTTCCTGAATCGTGAAATATACCAAAATGAAAAGCTATATTTTTATCCACATTTGCGATACGTGTGGCTAAATAAGAAAGAACCAATCCTGTTCTGGCACTTTGCTCCCAGAATAAATTTAATTCAGCCTGTTGTTTCTCGCTATTTATCGCATTACGTAAGGATATACTCGTGATCAATTCATAGATATTAACGAAACCTATTGCGTTTAATGTATCACTTATAGTTTGCGCCCTCTGAGTAGACCCATAAAGAGGCGAGTTAATGATTTTTAATATAACGGAAGATATCTCCGTATCTGATTCTATCAATCGGACTATTTCTTGATGATGATTTTTAATTGAATCATCATCTTTTTCACTCATATCAAAGAAAAATGAGAGGTTGCGTAGCAACGTAGGAATTATTGGAATAATTGGTAACGTAGCTGAGATAGTTGTTGGTTTAAGAAGGGAGTGTAAGTGAGGAGCAGCACTAACTTTTTTTGGAACTTCGTGAGCATCTATCAATAAATCCCTTATCTTCTTCAATAGAAAATCGCCATTGAATGGCTTGACAATAAAATCAATAGCTCCATGCGACATGCTTTGCATCACGATTCTTTTTTCGCACATTCCCGAGATCATAATAATCGGCACTCCAGAAATATGGCGGTAATGTTTTATCTTTTGTAAAACATCCAGTCCATCGAAGTCTGGCATATTGATATCCAACAAAATCAGATCGGGTCTGGTGCGTAACAAAATAGTTGTAGCTTCTTCACCAGAAATAAAAACCAAGTTATATTTATCGTGTTGCAGTAAATGCTTGATGATTTTGTGCTGACACACATCGTCATCAATTACGAATATAGTCTTTAGTAAATTTTTCATACTGATGAAGACATTGATACAATCTAAAGATTACAGATTCTCATATAAAGCCAAATACTGTTCAGCGGAGCGTTGCCATGAAAAGTCTTGACTCATCGCATTCACTTGCATTTTCTTCCAGATATTTGGAACACTATATAAAATCAAAGCGCGCTTTATCGCTTCTAATAAAGCACCAGCACTGGCTTCATTAAATACAAGACCGCTAGCACTGCCTATAACTAGCGTTTCTGGCAAGGTATCTGTGACTGTATCAGCCAGACCTCCGGTTTTTCTAACGATAGGAATCGTGCCATAACGCTGGCTATACATTTGATTCAAACCACAAGGCTCAAATTTAGAAGGCATTAGGAAAACATCTGCTCCTGCCTCTATAACATGCGCCAAAGCTTCATCATAGCCTAGTCTAATCGCCATCTTTTCAGGATACAGATCAGCCAAGACTTGTAATTGTTTTTCAAACACTTTATCGCCACTACCTAACAACACAAATTGTAAATTCATGGTCATCATTTCAGGGAGGCACTCGACTAACAAATCAATACCTTTTTGTTCGACTAAGCGACCGATCAATGAAAACAAGGGCACTTTATCATTAACTGGCAAACCAAATTTTAGTTGCACATCTGCTTTATTAAGTCGTTTTTTATTAAGCGTAGCAGCACTATAAGTCTGGGCAATATAAGTGTCCGTTTCAGGATTCCAGTACTCTGTATCAATGCCATTAATAATGCCGCCTAATGAAGCGTTACGAGTAGCCAACAAGCCTTCAAGACCATATCCAAATTCAGTTGTTTGAATTTCTAGTGCATAACTAGGGCTGACCGTAGTTATGAAATCAGCGTAGACCAAACCGCCTTTAATAAAAGACAGCATGTCATAAAATTCCAAGCCTGCGATATGCCATAAGCGTCCGGGTATATTTAAATCATAAACCGCTGTCTTGGGGAACAAGCCCTGATAAGCCATATTGTGTATAGTAAAGACTGTCTTTGGAGGTTCGTATTCTAAAGACAATAAAGCCGGAACCAAACCCGACTGCCAATCATTACAATGAACAATATCTGGCTGCCAATTTAAATGAGCTCTATCCATCGCCACTTCCACGGCAATTTTACAAAACAAACCAAAGCGTTCAGCATTATTAAGCCAAGGCTCACCCAATTCATCAACATATGGATTACCCGGAAAATTAAAATAAGTTGGATAATCTACCAGCAACACGGTGACCTGACTATCAGGCAAACGAGTTTCCAAAATATTAACATTCCGATTATCAACCCTGACCGAACACAGAAAACGGATATCCTCAGTGATTTTCAACGCCTGATATCTAGGCAGTATCAGTTTGATATCTTGAGATAATTCAGACAAGGCTTTAGGTAAACTACCACATACATCAGCAAGCCCACCTGTCTTAATTAAAGGATGTGCTTCACTCGTTACAAAAAGAATTTTTTTCATCGTTTCTATGCTTAAGTTAGTAAAAACAGGCTAAAGGTGAAATATCACCCTTAGCCTTTCGCCTTCAGCTTATAACTTTAAAATTAAAGCGCCCAACGGAGGCAAGTTAAGACTAATGGAATGAGGTAAATTCATCCATTTAGTAGGCTCTGATACCACTACACCATTACCGGTATTACTACCATTGTAATAATGAGAGTCTGAGTTGAAAATTTCAGCATAAACGCCTGCTTCAGGCACTCCCAAGCGATAATTCATTCTAGGCACTGGTGTAAAATTAAGAATGATTATTAACTCTTCAAAAGCACTTTTACGTCGGTAACTAATAATAGATTGCTCAACGTCATGACAATCAATCCATTCAAAACCTTGATGATCAAAGTCATGAGTAAACAAAGCTGGATGCGTTTTATAAAGATGATTTAAATCCTTAACCAAGGTTTGCGTGCCTTTATGGTGCGGATAATCTAGCACATACCAATCTAACTCTTTATTGGCATTCCATTCGGTACCTTGTCCGAACTCACAACCCATAAATAACAACTTTTTACCTGGATAAGTATACATAAATGTATATAACAATCGCAGATTAGCAAAACGTTGCCACTCATCTCCAGGCATTTTATTGACTAACGAACCTTTACCATGCACAACTTCGTCATGAGAAAATGGCAAAGCGAAGTTCTCAGTAAACGCATAGAGCATACCGAAGGTTAGGCTATCATGATGATATTTACGATGCACAGGCTCCTCACTCATATAAGAGAGCACATCATGCATCCAACCCATGTTCCACTTCATAGAGAAACCTAAACCACCAGTCCATGTCGGACGAGTCACTTGTGGCCAAGAGGTAGACTCTTCAGCCATCATCACCGTGCCGGGATGTAAATCATGAGTCACGGCATTCAGCTCTCTAAAAAAGTCGATAGCTTCCAGATTTTCATTGCCGCCATATTTATTGGCTACCCAATCATGTTCTTCACGGGAATAATCTAAATACAACATAGAAGCGACAGCATCGACTCTTAAACCATCTAAGTGAAACTCTTCTAACCAAAAGTTTGCACTGGCCAATAAAAAGTTTTTAACTTCATTACGACCGTAGTTGTAGATCAAAGTCCCCCAATCACGGTGCTCTCCTTTGCGAGGGTCTTCATGTTCATACAAAGCACTACCGTCAAAGCGAGCTAAGGCAAAGGCATCTTTAGGAAAATGTGCCGGTACCCAATCAAGAATAACGCCAAGACCATTTTGATGACAGGTATCAATAAAATAGCGGAAATCATCAGGTGAACCATGTCGACTAGTCGGTGCAAAATAACCCGTCGTTTGATAACCCCAAGAACCATCAAATGGATGTTCAGTAATCGGTAATAACTCAATATGAGTAAATCCCATCTGCTTGACATAATCAACCAATTCGACAGCAAGCTCTAGGTAAGTCAAAAAATTACCCTGACTATCTCGACGCCAAGAACCTAAATGCACCTCATAGATAGACATAGGTTGATGTAGCCAATCGTGTTTAGTGCGCGCAGACAGCCATGATTCATCTTGCCAGATATAATTATCGGGCTTAACCACGATAGAAGACGTATTAGGTCTAAACTCAAACTGTTGACCATAAGGATCAGTTTTAAGTAATATTTCATTACTAAATCGGTTTAGTATTTCAAATTTATAGTAACAACCCTCTTTTAATCCAGGTATGAAAATCTCCCAAATACCACTACCACCCAAACTGCGCATCGGGTTACAACGGCCATCCCATTGATTAAAATCACCGACCACGCTGACTCGACCGGCACTGGGTGCCCAAACAGTAAACAATACGCCGGCTATACCATCAACGCTATGTATATGGGCACCCAACTTTTGATAGACATGCCAATGCTTACCTTCAGCGAATAAATATTGATCAAATTCGGGTAATTGCGTACCAAAATCATAGGGATCATAGGTTTCATGACGGTAACCACTTTTATCTAACCAAACTAATTGATAGTGCGTCGGCAAAGTTTCTGACTGAATATTCGCTTGAAAAAAGTCACTCCCTGTAATTCTCTCAAAATCAGAGCCCTCATGACTAAAACTGACTGATTCAGCATAAGGGAGATAAATAGTGATCTGTATTAAATCTTTCTTTGCATGACGCCCGAGCACAGAGAATGGATCATGATGTCTTGCATCCATGATTTTTAACATATCGTTATTTAGCAGCTTATTTTTGACTGTTTTGATCATGGGCGTCTCTATAGCAGCTTTCTTAATTGTAGTTTTTGACTCTACGACCTCAACATTTCTGGTTTTAGTCATAGCTTCTGATTTTATAAGCACAGCACTTTTAGCTTTAGAAACTGGCTTAGTTTTTACGTTATTTTTTGCTGAAACCTCAACCTTAGGCACTGAAGTCTTAGTTACCTTCGCTTTAGTGGCTTTAGGTTTAGGTGTACTCGCTACCGGCTTTTCGGTAAGCAACTCAGTCACTTCAGAATCAAGTGTGTTATTAGAATCCTTTATCACTTTGAATGGCCTCGGTGTAGTAGTAGAATAAATGTCTAGTAAATCTTACCAAATAACTAACCGTTGTAATATCTATATCAACATAGGATGAAAAATGTCAGGGTCTAATCATCATAAACAGGAACAAAACATCGGTCATCTAACCCGTAACACCATTGCCTTAATATTGGCTGGGGGGCGCGGCTCAAGACTCGTCAACATGACCGACTGGCGCGCTAAACCTGCAGTACCCTTTGGAGGTAAATTTCGTATTATAGACTTTCCTTTATCTAATTGTGTCAACTCAGGTATCCGAAAAATAGGTATTTTAACGCAATACAAAGCTGATTCATTAATACGTCATATCCAACAAGGTTGGGGCTTTATGCGCGGTGAATTTGGTGAATATGTAGATTTAATGCCTGCTCAACAACGCCATGGCGAAGACTCTTGGTACAAAGGTACGGCTGATGCAATATATCAAAACATTGATATATTGCGCACACGTAAGCCTAAACATATTTTAATTCTAGCCGGCGATCATATCTACAAAATGGATTATGGCGCAATGCTGGCCGATCATATAGAAAAAAATGCTGACCTGACTATCGGCTGCTTAGAAGTATCTCTAGAAGAAGCCACGGCTTTTGGGGTAATGGATGTTGATAGCAACCGTCGAGTTAAAGCCTTCATTGAAAAACCAGAACATCCCCCTGTGATGCCCGGCAGAACCGATACGGCCTTAGCGTCTATGGGCATTTATATTTTTAATGCCGACTTCTTGTTTGAACAGTTACAAAAAGATGCTGATACAGTAGGCTCTACTAATGATTTCGGTAAAGATATTATTCCTGCCGTTATCGACAAATATATCGTCAATGCCTACCCCTTCTTAGATCTACAAAGCGGTGAACAAAGCTATTGGCGCGATGTAGGTACCATTGATGCTTACTGGTCAGCTAATATGGAGCTTATCGGCGTTAATCCTGGCATGAACTTATATGACAATACTTGGCCTATCTGGACACATCAAGAACAAACACCACCAGCTAAATTTGTTTTTGATGATGATGATAGACGAGGCTTAGCCGTAGATTCCATGGTATCTGGAGGTTGTGTGATATCTGGCGCGCAAGTCAAACATTCATTATTATTTTCTAATGTCCGTGTTAATTCTTATACCAACGTACAAGATTCTATAATATTGCCTCAGGTTAATATCGGTAGGCATTGCCGTATTACCAAAGCCATTATAGAAAAAGGTTGTGATATTCCAGAAGGGACTATTATTGGCGAAGATAGAGCTGAAGATGAAAGACGTTTTCATGTCAGTCATGGTGGCGTAGTCTTAGTCACACCGGACATGCTCGGACAAAAGTTACACTATGTACGTTAGTTAACTCAAATATCAATGCCCTAGTAACTTTAAGATGCTAGGGCATTGATAGTCTTTTTATTTTGTTGTCACAATGCCTTGTCTGCAATTCACTCAACAAAGCCACAAGATATCTTTCATAACAAACGCTCCTCATCACCCTTCATGGCACTACTGTAGTCATACCGTCTAAATGTGCTATATCCAAGTACAACTCACACTTACATTTAGTTGTATTCAACAAATTATGGTGTTAGTGTTAGCATCGTTGATAACTAATCTAATAATAAATATCTGGATATCAGCAATAAAAACAATAATATAAAAAATGAGGAGTCATAATGAAAAAATTAACTACAGTATTGGCAGGTTTACTTTTATGCCTAAGCACCAACGTATTTGCTGAAAAACATGCCGATGCCGCACTAGAGCATGCAACTGCAGCTGCAGCACAAGGTAAAGCAGGTAATGCTGGCGGATTAGTCGATCACGCTAAAATGGCCTTAGATGAAGCGGCAAGCGCTTCTTTAGTATCAAAAAGTATTGCTAAAAATCATATAGATGAAGCCGGTGAATTATTACAAAAAGCGGTTCATGAAGGTAATTTAAGCCATGCACCCGCAGCTACAAAACTAGTTAATGAAGCAATTGTTCATCTTAACGCTATTCCTAAAAAATAAGTTGTTAACTGCTTAATCAAACGGGCCGTTTTAATAATGCGGCCTGTTTTTTTTGTATAACAAAGTTGGTCACGAGCATAATGCCCGACTCAGGAGACGCATAAATCTGTGCGCGATTCAAAAGGGCGTACGGCCTTACTCAACATATTGTAGATCTGAAGTAAATCATTAATCCGCAACCACGCTGACTACAGCAAAGCCGCCGCTAGGCGTACGGAAATTAGTAGTCTGTCCTTGATAAAGTCTAGCACTGACTAATTGCGTATGAGCTTTATAAACATAATGTCGTAGATCTAATTTGAATTCCACAAACTCATTATCAATCTCTACCCTGCGCTGACTGGGTTGTACTAGGGTTTGAGCGACATAATCGCTGTTTATGATTTCGCTAAACACCCGCTTGGTTAATTTGTCACCACGATAAGCCGCTTTACTGCCATAACCCTTTGCGGGTTTAAAAAACAAGTGCTTGCGAGTCGCCCATAAAGTATCCGCATCACCAGTCTTTACCTCTGTGGTATGAGCAATACCTGCTAATAATAACTCTCTAGTTTTAGCCTCTACACCCAACGCGATTAATTCGGTTTCATCAGTCAATATCACCAAATTGCGTTTATCGGCATATAAAGCATGAGCCCTAGGATGAGGAGTAACTACCACAACAGCCGCTAAATAAGCTGCCAATAAGGCTTGTTGAGTGGGTACATCTAAAGCAAAATCGGTCAAGCGATTATAGACCAGATCAATACGTTTTAAGTCATGCCACAGCGCGCCATCATGATAAGTCAGCTCGGATGGGTCACAAATAACGGTGTGTATAGCGTGTTGTTCAAACAATTTTTTAAATAACAAAAACTCGGGCAGCATGTATTGACTAACAGGATTTTCATCAACAATAGCGATAGTCTTCAATACTTCCGTGCCACGTTCAGCCTTCCATTCCTCTAGGAACATGTTCAAAAAAGTCTGCTCAAACATATCACCCGTATGTTCAATAGTAATCAACATAGGGTTAAAGCGTTCACAGCACTGTTGTTGACTGCGCACTAACAGAGCATTGATTAATGCACCTCCCGCATTGCTATTAATTTCTATCAACTTAGGTTCTTCACCCTCTAAATGAAAATCGTAACCAAAAAATACACCCTGCGCTTTGGGTTGATAATGGGCTACTTCTGGCGCATAGGCTAAAACACGTTGTTGATAGGCTGGCATGGCTATCACTGTTTCTATTGCCGTTATGATGTCACGCTGTTTTTGTAGACAGTGCTCACTGACAAACACCCTAGATTTTGCCAACAAATTGGGGCGTTCATTAATGATCATGCCATAGATACTGCCATCATCGCCCTGCTGACTTAGTAGTTCACGCAAGACCTGATGATACTGTACTGTACATTGACATTGTAGATTAAGCTGCTCGGCACTCAACTTACAAACCTTTGCTGTCATTGCCTGTGATTCTGTCATAGTCTCTAAAAGTTAAGCGAAATAAGCGTAGACGATACGTCATACTAAACCGTTATAATTCTCGTGCTTTAGAAAGCATACCCTATGACTTTACCTTCAGCTTTATAAAAACAGACAGTCTCAACTATTGTGATGATATTCATATTTTGCTAGCATGGCACATCATATTTAAAACAACAGCTAATTATAATGACTGATACCAATAAAGTATGTGATCTTTGTGGTTTAATCGTAGAAGTCTCTGGCTTTACATTGAAAACAAAAGAAGGCCTTAAATCGTTTTGCTGCGAAGGCTGTAAAAGTATTTTTCAATTATTAAATGAAGATCAGCTAATACCTGAAGCTTCTGATCAAGACCATACCAACTAACTCAAAAAACTTGGTGATTTGGATGTTCACTTACTCCAACAAGGTAAGAATATCCAAGCGCAATTTGAACAGCAGATCCAAATAAATAGTTACAGCAACTACATAAAACCGACACTGGGCGCATGATGAGCGCTATCGAATAAACGACTTAACACCTCAGGCGCACAGCATTAGATAAAAAATAAAGTAGATCCCCTAAGCTTATAAATTACTCGGCAAACTACAGCGACATATTAATCTAACAAACTAAAATCATCTTTATCTACGCCACATTCAGGACACGTCCAATCTTCGGGAATATCTGCCCATAAAGTACCAGGGGCAAGACCGCTATCGACATCACCTTCAGCTTCGTCATAAATATGACCACACACATCACATACGTATTTTTTATAATCAGACATCTTCATTCTCATTCATTAATATTAAAAAACCAGCTCTTAATTGGCTAGATCAACCTACCACGCCAGCTGACTTTAACAGCTTTAAACTAATTTTCAATGCTTTTGTGCTGCCTAAGGTATAGCCGCAAATTCACCGTATAATTTTACGGTTTTTTTACTTAGTAAACGAGTAGACTGAGCCTGAAATCTTATAAGCTTGTATCTACACTCAATCAGCTATCATCATTTAAATAAGAACCCGTTATGACCGCTTACTATCTACTATTAATATTAGCTTTCTTTGCCATCACTGTGGCACTCGTTTATATTTTTGAAAAACTTAGGAGACCATCATGAATTGGCTTTATCTTTTAAGCACAGGATTAGCGCTACTGATTTTTATCTACCTGCTTGCCGTATTATTTTATCCGGAGAAGTTTTAATGAACGCGAATAGTGCGCTACAGATTATCGTATATATAGGCACAGTACTGATCTTGGCTAAACCATTAGGTAGCTATATGGCCAGCATTTATGAAAATGAACCCGCAGGCTTGAACAGATTATTAGCGCCTGCTGAAACTTGGCTCTACCGCTTAAGTGGCGTACAGCCTAAACAAGAAATGCCGTGGACCGATTACGCCATCGCCATGCTGATATTTAACTTGTTAGGAGCACTTACTGTCTTCGCTTTGCAAAGTCTGCAAGCTTCATTACCCTTCAATCCACAACATTTAGCTAATGTAAGTCCTGACTCTGCCTTCAACACTGCCGTTAGTTTTGCTACCAATACCGACTGGCAAGGCTATAGTGGTGAAACCACCCTATGTTATTTCACGCAGATGCTAGGCTTAACAGTACAGAATTTCCTTTCTGCAGCAACCGGCATGGCTACTCTAGTCGCCTTAATCCGAGGTTTTGCTAGACGCAATACAGACTTAATTGGTAATTTCTGGGTTGATCTAACGCGTAGCACCTTATATATATTGATGCCCTTATCTCTATTGCTGGCTTTAGCCCTAGTAGGACAAGGTGTGGTGCAAACATTCAGTGCTTATCAAAGCATCCCCTTAGTTGAAGCCGTCCATTATGAAACCTCGTCACTGAACACTGAAGGTAAAGCCAGCTTAACATCCGAAGTTACAAAGCTACAAACAATTGCGGTAGGGCCTGCAGCATCTCAAGTCGCCATTAAACAACTGGGCACTAATGGCGGTGGCTTTTTCAATGTCAATTCAGCCCATCCCTTAGAAAACCCAACGCCCTTAAGCAACTTCTTAGAACTACTAGCGATTTTACTGATACCCGCCGCACTCTGTTATACCTTTGGCAAGATGATCGGAGATACCCGGCAAGGTTGGGCACTATTAGCCGTGATGAGCATCCTATTTATCACATTCACCGTTGTTACCCTGTCGGCGGAACAAAGTGGCAACCCTGCCCTAGCTGCTTTAAATATAGACCAAACTGGCGGCAACATGGAAGGTAAAGAAACACGCTTTGGCATCACCAATTCGGCGCTATGGGCGGTTGCAACTACCGCAGCGTCTAATGGCTCGGTGAATGCCATGCATGATTCCTTTACACCCTTAGGTGGCATGATGCCTTTATTATTAATGCAGCTGGGTGAAGTAGTGTTCGGGGGCGTAGGCTCAGGCTTGTATGGCATGATTATCTTTGCCATTATTGCCGTCTTTGTATCAGGGCTTATGATAGGCCGCACACCTGAATATCTAGGCAAAAAGATTGAAGCTTTTGAAGTAAAAATGGCTGCGCTAGTGATCTTGATTCCTCCCTTAATGATCTTAGGAGGTACAGCGTTTAGCGTGATGCTAGACCAAGGTAAGGCAGGCATACTCAATCCTAGCGCTCATGGTTTTAGCGAAATATTATATGGCTTATCTTCAGCCGGTAATAATAATGGCAGTGCCTTTGCAGGGCTTTCTGCTAATACACCCTACTATAATGCCTTACTCGGCTTAACAATGTTGATTTCTCGTTATTGGTTGGCCATACCGATACTCGCTATCGCAGGCTCCTTAGCGGCAAAAAAAATCGTGCCGGTAGGTCCTGGTACTTTACCGACTCATACACCCTTGTTCATCGCTTTATTGATTATCATCATCCTATTAGTCGGTGCACTCACCTTCATTCCCGCGTTGGCTTTAGGGCCGATAGTTGAGCATCTTCAAATGCAGGGGTTTAACTAATGAATCAGTTAGCGTCACAGTCATTATTCGACCGACAAATACTCAGTGCGGCCTTCATCGCGGCCTTTGCTAAATTAACACCGCAACAGCAATGGAAAAATCCAGTGATGTTTGTCGTATATATCGGCAGCCTATTAACAACACTGCTATGGCTATTAGCACTAAACGGCCTAGGTAATGATCCTGCGCCGTTTATTTTAACCATCAGCCTGTGGTTATGGGTCACGGTCTTATTTGCCAACTTTGCCGAAGCAGTGGCCGAAGGTCGCAGTAAAGCACAAGCCGCATTTTTACGTACCGCCAAGCGTGATATCAGCGCCAAAAAGCTCGATGCAGATCATTATGGTGCCAATATAAGCCTAGTCTCTGGCTCCTTATTACGCTGCGGTGATGTGGTATTAATAGAAGCCGGTGATTTTGTACCGGGTGATGGAGAAGTAATAGAAGGTGTGGCCTCGGTGGATGAAAGCGCTATCACCGGTGAAAGCGCGCCAGTGATTCGCGAATCTGGCGGCGATTTCAGTTCGGTGACCGGTGGCACAAGGGTGTTGTCGGATTGGCTAGTAGTGCGTATTACCGCCAATCCAGGCGAAGCCTTCTTAGATAGAATGATTGCTATGGTGGAAAGCGCCAAACGCCAAAAAACCCCTAATGAAATTGCTTTAACGATATTGCTGGTTGCCTTAACCTTAATCTTTTTGATGGCCACTGTGACGTTATTGCCGTTTTCTTTATACGCGGTAGAAACCTCTGGTTCTGGACAACCCATCACCATTACAGTATTAGTGGCCTTGTTGGTTTGCTTAATTCCAACCACTATCGGCGGATTGTTGTCCGCCATCGGCATTGCCGGCATAGGCCGAATGATGCAAAAAAATGTGATTGCCACCTCCGGTAGAGCAGTTGAAGCTGCTGGCGATATTGATGTCTTACTCTTAGATAAAACTGGCACTATTACCTTAGGCAATCGACAAGCCTCTGCTTTTATAGCGGTTAAAGGCGTAACAGATAAGGAACTAGCCGATGCCGCCCAATTAGCCTCACTGACTGACGAAACCCCCGAAGGTCGGAGTGTAGTCGTGTTAGCTAAACAAAAATACGGCATACGAGAACGCGATGTGAATGCTTTAGGGGCAACGTTTGTGCATTTTTCTGCTCAAACTCGAATGAGCGGCGTTAACATTCAAGGCCGGCAAATTCGCAAAGGCGCAGCCGATGCCATACGCAGTTATGTTGAAGAACAAGGTGGACAATTCCCACCGGAGTTTCGAAAATTGGTTGATGATGTGGCTCGTCGCGGCAGCACTCCGTTGGTGGTTGCTGAAAATGCTAGAGTACTCGGCGTAATAGAACTCAAAGATATCGTCAAGGGCGGCATCAAAGAGCGCTTTGCAGAATTAAGACAAATGGGCATTAAAACCATAATGATTACTGGCGATAATCGCCTAACCGCTGCCGCTATTGCTGCTGAAGCCGGTGTTGATGATTTTCTAGCCGAAGCGACACCGGAAATGAAACTAAATCTCATCAGACAATATCAAGCCGAAGGTCGATTAGTCGCGATGACAGGAGACGGCACTAACGATGCTCCGGCTTTGGCACAGGCTGATGTCGCCGTCGCTATGAACAGCGGCACTCAAGCCGCTAAAGAAGCCGGCAATATGGTTGATCTTGATTCTAACCCGACTAAACTCATCGAAATCGTTGAAACAGGTAAACAAATGCTGATGACTCGTGGTGCCTTGACGACGTTCAGTATCGCCAATGATGTAGCCAAATATTTTGCGATTATTCCAGCGGCGTTTGCAAGCACCTATCCGGTACTAGATGTGTTGAATGTAATGAAACTAGCGACACCGGCTAGTGCTATTTTATCAGCAGTGATTTTCAATGCCTTGATCATCATAGCGCTCATTCCTCTGGCTTTAAAGGGTATCAAGTACAAGCCCGTCGGTGCGGCCAAGCTGCTACAAAATAACTTACTGGTTTATGGTCTAGGTGGATTGATAGTGCCATTTATAGGCATTAAGGCGATAGACTTATTTCTGGTCACACTAGGTTTAGTTTAAAGGAGTTAAGTATGATTAAGCATTTAAAACCGGCCATTATTTTGTTTGTATTATTAAGCTTACTAACTGGCGTGATTTATCCGCTACTAGTGACAGGGCTCGCGCAATGGCTATTTCCGATTCAAGCGAATGGTAGTCTGATGACGGATGTTCAGGGCAAAGTGCAAGGCTCTGCTCTGATAGGCCAAGCTTTTAATGATCCTAAGCATTTTTGGGGACGGCCCTCCGCCACCGCGCCATTCCCTTATAATGCAGGTGCTTCCAGCGGTTCCAACCTAGGCCCCACCAATCCAGCGTTAATAAATGCCGTTAAAGCCCGACTCCAGAGTTTAAAAGACGCTGATCCTGATAATAAACACCTAGTTCCGGTCGATCTTATTACGTCCTCAGCCAGTGGTTTAGATCCGCATATCAGTCCTGCGGCTGCGGATTATCAAATTAATCGCGTGGCTAAGGCGCGCAATATGCAGCCAGAAAAACTTCGCGCCTTGATTGCCGCGAACACCCAATCTCGTCAATGGGGATTTCTAGGAGAAGCGAGTGTCAATGTACTCACTTTGAATTTAACCTTAGATACTATTACCGCTAAATAGGAACGCTGAGCCCCTGCTCGGCGGAACAAATGCCAAGCTGGGGCTCAGCGTTCCCAATCAGCCGAATCACATAGAATCAATAATATGAAGCCATGAATATACCCCGCCCCGATCCTGATGAATTACTCGCTCGCGTCAATCGAGAACAAGCCAAAGCCCATCGTGGCCGCTTGAAGATTTTTTTTGGTGCCGCCGCAGGTGTGGGTAAAACTTATGCGATGTTACTAGCCGCCAAAGAAAGACGCGCAGAAAACTGTGACATCATCGTCGGTTTAGTAGAAACGCATGGTCGCAAAGAAACGGCAGCTTTAATGGAAGGCTTAGAATTATTGCCGCCCAAACTTATTAACTACCGCAGAACTCTCTTTAAAGAATTTGACTTAGATGCTGCCTTAAAACGTAAACCCTCTATCATTTTGGTTGATGAACTCGCACATAGCAATGTAGAAGGCTGCCGGCATCCCAAACGTTGGCAAGATATTGAAGAACTATTAAATGCTGGCATTGATGTCTATACCGCCCTCAATGTACAGCACTTAGAAAGTCTGAATGATGATATAGGCCAAATTTCCGGCATACGCGTCTGGGAAACAGTACCCGACACTGTATTTGAAAATGCAAATGAAATTGAATTGGTTGACCTGCCTCCTGACGAACTGCTGGATCGACTTAAAGACGGCAAAGTTTATTTACCACAACAAGCTCAAGTAGCTATCAAACATTTTTTCCGTAAAGGTAATCTGATCGCCTTAAGGGAACTGGCGCTGCGACAAACGGCCAGCCGAGTCGATGCTCAGATGCAAGATTATCGCGAAAATAATGCTATCTCAGAAGTGTGGCAAGTCAGTGAACGCATTATGGTTTGTATAGGCCCTAACGCCTTAGCGGAACGTCTAGTACGCGCTGGCAAGCGTTTCGCCACCAGCTTAAGAGCCGAATGGCTGGTTGTCTATGTCGAAACGCCCGAATTGCAACGCATGTCAGCTGAGCAACGCGATGGCGTGTTGAGCATTTTACGTTTTGCCGAACAATTAGGTGCTGAGACCGTAGCTATGAGCGCACTCGACATGAGCGCCGCCATTATCAAGCTGTCCAATGAAAGAAATGTAACCAAAATTGTCATAGGCAAACCGACACGACGGGGATGGAAACGTTTGCTGCTGGGTTCCTTGGTCGATAGCCTCATTAGCGATGCGCACAACATTAATCTTTATCTACTAGGCAGCCCTAGGCCAGTAAGATTAGATAAAGATAAAAAAGAAAGTCTACTGTACCGCAAAAATCCCTTACCGGGCCTTAGCAGTAGACTAAGCTCTCGAAAGAATAAAATCTGGGCTTATGTCGGCGCTTTTGGCGTAACGCTTACTAGCACTCTTCTGGCTTATCTAATGTTTGGTCGATTTGAGCTAGCTAATCTCATTATGGTGTATTTGTTGGGCGTGGTGTTTATTGCCACCCGTTTCGGTCGCGGTCCTTCCATCTTTGCCTCTTTTCTAGGTGTTGCCGTATTCGATTTCTTTTTTGTTCAGCCTTACTTCAGTTTTTCGGTTTCTGACAGTCAGTATTTGATCACTTTTATGGCCATGCTGGCCGTGGGTATAATAATCAGTAATTTGATGGCCAATGTACGCTCCCAAGCCAAAGTAGCCTCACACCGAGAACGCCGCGCCTTGGTACTCTATGCCATGAGCAGAGATATGACCGCCGGCCAAAGCGAAGAGGAAATCCTGCGTTCAGCGGTGCATCACCTTTACACTGAATTCAGTAGCCAAAATGTCATACTCTTTCCTGATAGCAATGGTCGTATTATTTACCCTAGCGGCCCTGCCTTGCCTGAATCTTTACATGCCGCAGACCTGAGCGTAGCGCAATGGGTGATGGACCATAATGAAATTGCTGGTCAAGGCACGCATACCCTCCCCGGTGCAGAGGCGGTGTATTTACCACTCAGTATCAAAACCTCGGTAATGGGTGTTTTAGTGCTATTGCCTATTAATTTACGCCGCGTGTTCCTACCCGAACAACAAAAATTATTAGAAACCTTCATAAGACAGATTGCTCAGGCGATTATGCGTGTACGTCTGACCGAGCAAGCAAGAGCTACCCAAGTAGAAATGGCAGCCGAACGTTTACGTAATTCACTACTGAGTTCTATTTCTCATGATTTGCGTACACCGCTGACCACCATCGTAGGTTCAGCTAGCACTTTAGTCGAAGAAGACCAAGCTTTACAGCCCGAAGATAAACTAGAACTCTGTCGTGCCATTTATGACGAGGGTTTACGCATGGCCAGTTTAGTCAATAATATCCTAGATATGGCTAGATTAGATGCTGGCGCTGTACAACTCAATAAACAAGACTATCCGCTGGAGGAAATTATAGGCACGGTATTAACACGCTTACAAAAACGTTTAACTGGTCGGCAAGTGATCGTTAAATTACCACCGGGCATGCCGATGCTTTATGCCGACGCCCTGATGATCGAACAAGTGTTAAGCAATCTATTAGAAAATGTGCTGCGTTATACGCCAGAACAAAGTCCTATAGAAATTAGAGCAAAAACGACTGAGACTACCGTAGACATTGCGGTAGCCGATCAAGGCCCCGGCATTCCTGCTGGCTTAGAAGATAAACTCTTTGAGAAGTTTTACCGCGTACACCACGAGGCCGCACAAAGTGGCGTAGGTCTAGGTTTATCCATCTGCAAGGCTATTATTACCGCACATGGTGGCAGTATCCACGCGCAAAACCGATCTACGGGAGGTGCGATATTTTCATTCACCCTTCCTCAAGAACATAGACCTCAAGTATTGGAACAAACACTATGAGGTCTGTTAGCAATCTCGTTGTTGTCGTCATAGAAGACGATCCTGCTATACGCCTTTTTTTGCGTAAAGGTCTGGGCGCGCATGGCTTTAAAGTATTTGAAGCAGAACGAGGGAAACAAGGCATTATCGAAGCGGGCGTGCGTAAACCTGATCTCATTATCCTAGATTTGGCCTTACCCGACATAGACGGCGTTGAGGTGATCAAAGCCATACGAGCATGGTCAACGCTGCCGATTATTATCTTATCGGCACGTAGCAGCGAACAGCATAAAATTGAGGCTTTAGATGCAGGTGCCGATGATTATCTAACCAAACCTTTTGGTTTAGGGGAGTTACTCGCTCGTATCCGTGTAGCCATGCGGCATTCAACTAACAGCCCTGAACAAGATCAACAGGGTATTTTTAGCACAGGCGAATTGAAAGTCGACATACCCAAGCGTGAGGTTACTATCGGCGACAGAGAAGTTCATCTAACACCGATTCAATTTCGCTTATTATCATTACTCATTAAAAATGCCGGAAAAGTCTCAACGCATCAATATCTGCTTAAAGAAATCTGGGGACCATCAAATATCGACAACTCACATTATCTCCGCATTTACATGAGCCAACTACGGCAAAAGCTGGAAACTGATCCCACGCAACCCCTGTATTTATTGACAGAATCAGGCGTTGGTTACCGGCTTAAGATTTAACCTTGAAAACCCAGCGCTCTGTTGATGCAAGATGGAAATATGTATTCGTAGTCAGCTATAGGATTACCTTTGTTACTTTTCTATTAGACATTTGTCTTTCATGCGCCATTGGCGTACGATACGACTATGCTGACAATCATTGAATCTCCCTTATTTACCAAACTTTATCCTGACTATTGGACTGAAGAAGACCGAGCCGAATTTGCGTCTTTTCTTGCAGCAAATCCAGAAACAGGGGATGTAGTTCCTGGTTCTAGCGGTTGTCGTAAAATTCGCTGGACACGTCACGGCGCTGGTAAACGGGGTGGTGTTAGAGTTATCTATACGACTCGCATCAAAAATGGTGCTTTGGTCTTATTGGTTATTTATTCCAAAAGTGCTACAGAAAATATTCCAGCACACATTCTTAAACAAATTGCTGAGGATTGGGTCATGCTACTTAACGAAACTGAACTATTAGAACGAGATGCTAAACGAAATATTGGTGAAGAATTGCTTCAAGCAATTCAAGATATTAACTCAGGTCATCACGGAGCAAGCTATACGGCTGAGCCTAATGAAATAACGGCTACACGACTTAAATGCGGTTTATCTCAAACTCAGTTCGCAAAAGCCTTACATATATCATCACGTACATTGCAACAATGGGAACAAGGTCGCCGTCATCCATCGGGTGCTGCTGAAACATTACTAAAAATTGTTGCTAAGCATCCTGAGATATTGCATGAGGTTTTAATGTAATAAGGTATGATCCTATTCGATAAAACTGCCCCATCAAAATATTAACTTAACGGATATAAATCACTTTTCATATCTCACCTTATTCACCCTAACTTATTAACAGGATAATTCATGAAAACTCGCGCCGCAGTGGCATGGAAAGCAAACTCACCTTTAGTTATAGAAGAAATTGATCTACAAGGCCCCCAACACGGTGAAGTCTTAGTCAGAATGGTTGCAACCGGCGTCTGCCACACTGATCTATTCACGCTGTCCGGTGATGACCCAGAGGGTATTTTTCCTACTATTCTGGGTCATGAAGGCGGTGGTATCGTCGAAGAAATCGGTACCGGCGTCACTACATTAAAAGTGGGCGATCATGTCATACCACTTTACACACCTGAATGTGGCGTCTGTAAGTTCTGTCTTTCTGGCAAAACTAATTTATGTCAGGCTATCAGAGCGACTCAAGGCAAAGGTCTTATGCCTGATGGAACTACCCGCTTTTCAAAAAATGGTACGCCGATATTCCATTACATGGGCACGTCTACCTTCTCCGAATACACCGTAGTCCCTGAAATTGCCTTAGCTAAAATCAATAAAGCCGCGCCCTTAGAGAAAGTCTGTCTTTTAGGTTGTGGCATTACTACCGGTATTGGCGCAGTGTTAAATACCGCTAAAGTAGAGCCTGGCTCAAGCGTTGCTATTTTCGGATTGGGCGGCATCGGCCTATCTTGTGTTCAAGGTGCAGTTATGGCAAAAGCTGGACGCATCATTGTTATTGACATTAATGAAGATAAGTTTGAAATGGCCAAATTGCTAGGCGCCACCGATTTTATCAATCCTAAGAAATATGATGCTCCGATTCAGGATGTCATTGTTGAGTTAACCGATGGCGGTGTTGATTATTCTTTTGAATGTATTGGCAATGTCCACTTAATGCGGCAAGCTCTAGAATGCTGCCATAAAGGCTGGGGCGAATCAGTCATTATTGGTGTCGCAGGTGCGGGTCAAGAAATTTCAACTCGACCTTTTCAATTGGTTACAGGACGGGTTTGGAGAGGCTCTGCCTTTGGTGGCGTAAAAGGCAGAACTGAACTACCCGGCTATGTTGAACGCTATATGGCGGGAGAAATAAAGATTGATGAAATGATCACCTTCACCATGCCATTGGAAGAAATAAACACCGCCTTTGATTATATGCATGATGGTAAAAGCATACGATCTGTCGTCATTTTTTAGGATATAAATACCATGGCTACTATTGAATTAACAAAAAAAGCAAAATGTTTTGGCGGACGAGTTGAATACTATACTCATGCCTCGGTCGCGACCAAAACTCCGATGACTTTTTCAGTTTTTATCCCTGAAAGTGCCGCAACAAAAGCACATAAACCCGCTATGATCTGGCTTTCAGGCTTGACCTGCACCGAAGAAAACTTCATCACTAAAGCAGGCGTATTTCCTTGGGCTAGCGAACATGGCATTACGGTCATATGCCCCGATACCTCACCACGAGGCACTGATTTACCGGGTGAACATGACAGTTACGACTTTGGTTCTGGCGCTGGCTTTTACCTAAATGCCACAGCACAACCTTGGTCAGAAAATTACCATATGTATGATTATGTGGTGAATGAAATCACAGACATTCTCTATAGCAACTTTTCAATATCGAAAGCTAATCTAGCTATTTCTGGTCATTCCATGGGTGGACATGGTGCCTTAATCATGGCCTTGAAAAACAGAGATAAATTCAAATCAGTTTCTGCCTTCTCACCGATTGTTAATCCAATGAACTGTCCTTGGGGACAAAAAGCGTTTTCTCTTTATTTGGGCGAAAACAAAGCGGATTGGGAGCAGTACGATAGCTTGATGCTAGTTGAAAAATCAGAGTCCATTCCGCCCATGTTCATTGATCAAGGGCTGGCCGATGACTTTCTAGCAGAACAGTTAAAAACCGAGGTCTTTGCCAACAAAATCAAAGATAAAGGTTTTAGTGACCATTGCACTATCCGTATGCAAGAAGGCTATGATCACAGTTATTTCTTCATCACTAGTTTTATTAAAGATCACATGGACTTTCATGCGAGCCATATTTGTCGTGATTAAATAGTCATCATACGACAGCTGAAGTTTTCTCAAACTTCAGCTATTATCGTTAATCACAAAAGTTAAACGAACGTAATCCCTGCATGGCCTGCTGGCATTTCGATTCCGGTCGGGAGTTTGCAACCCCGAGCGAATCGTTTGAGTTCAATTACTATCGAAATATTATGTACGGGGTTAAAAACCCCTTCCCGCTTCGGTGCATTTTAAAACAGCTGAAGCTGTTGACCCAAACACAGGATGACTTAACTTAATGGCGATGAGCTCATGACCCTGCTGACAAATTAAAATCCATTTCAACCTTACCATTAACGAGCTTTAAGTTGGCATCAAACTCAGTATCTTTAGTGGATTTAAAACCTTTTAATAGCCCTGTCTCCCCCTCATTAAGTAATTTCAGCGCTAATTCTTCTGTGATGACTTTATGGGCAATGACTTTCCAGATCACCGCTTTACAACCATTGCGCCATTCGCTGCAACTATAAGCTTTGCTGGTTTCAATGATTTTACCGTTGCACAAGGGGCAATCGGCTAATACCAAACCTTGAGTTTGCACCGGCTGATTTTGTAATTTGTTATAACTAAGCTCTCCTGTACGCTGCAAAATAAGTTGCGCGGCAAAGCTGTCTTTATCAACTTTGAGTAGATAAGCCTTTAAGGTGCGACCCATTTGTAGAAGTTGGCTGGCCATGTCACGAGTAATAGTCACACCATAGTGTTGTTTTGATAACACATACTGGCAACCGGATTTCCATTGACTACAGCCATAAGCTTGTCGACCTTCAATTATCGGCTGCTGACAACGTGGACAGGCGCCTAACTGAGTGTCGTCATAAAGCAATTTTTCAGAGGCGTCTTTTAATTGATGGGTAAACTGAATAATATCCGCCATAAATTGATCAGGATCATAAGTATTCTGTTCTATTTTCTTTAGCTTAGCTTCCCATTCACCGGTCATAGCCGCAGACTTTAAACGGTCATCAGCGATAATGGCTATCAAGTGCCGACCTGATTCCGTAGACAAGATTAACTTTTTTTGGCGTTGAATATAGTTTCGTTTAATCAGGCCTTCGATAATAGAGGCGCGTGTGGCTGGAGTTCCTAAGCCTTTTTCTTTTAGCGCTTCTTTAAGCTGCTCATCATCACAGGTTTTTCCAGCAGACTCCATAATACCCAATAAACTCGCTTCGTTATAAGCTTTAGGGGCGGTGGTTTTACCTTGAGTAATATGAGGTTGATGAGGACCGGTTTCGCCTACCGTAAACACCGGCAATAACTTAAGCTCATCAGTTTTAGAGGATTGGCTAGGTGCTGTGTTTTTATATAAGACCTGCCAACCTTCGGCTTCGATGACGGTGCCTGAGGCCTTAAATTTAGTTTTCTGTACTGCGGCTAATACCGTGGTGATCTGCTTTAAACAAGGAGGATAAAAGGCTGCGATAAATCTTAAGACGATAGCGTCATAGACTTTCGCTTCATCAGCGGTCAAGTTACTAGGCAGCATGGTGGTTGGTATGATGGCATGGTGATCGGTGACCTTGGCATCATTAAAATAGCGTTTGCTGAGGTCTAAGGTATCCAGATTTAATGGCGCTATCTGCTCACTAAAATTATGACGCAATTTCTCCAGCAAAGGTTTGATGCTGGGCTTCATGTCTAGCGTTAAGCAGCGACTATCGGTACGGGGATAAGTGACATGCTTTTTTTCGTATAACTGCTGGGTGAGTGTTAAGGTTTGATCAGCTGTCAAACCATAGCGAATATTCAGATCTTTTTGTAATTCGGTTAAATCGTAGAGCAAGGGCGGATGAACTGTCTCGCGCTTACCTTTAACCGAGGTAATTTCAAGCGGATTTGGTTCTATTTGCTTTAATAAACTATCAGCCTCTGCTTGTTGCTCAAAACGGCCACCGACATACTGGAAATCAACGGCTCGATACAGCGTATATAAATCCCAGAAATCTTTAGGTACAAACTGAGCTATCTCTAAATCTTTTTGCACTATCAGAGCTAGCACCGGTGTTTGTACGCGGCCTATGGTCCAAAGACTTCCATATTGACCAAACTTAAGCGTATACAAACGCGTGGCATTTAATCCGACGATCCAATCGGATTCACTGCGACATTTTGCGGCACGGTAAAGGCCTTCATAGGCACTACCCAGTTGCAGTTGACTAAAGCCTTTTTGAATAGCTTCATCGGTTAAGGAACTAATCCATAAACGTTTAATGGGTTTTTCTAAGCATTCAGCCCAAGACAAAATATAGCGAAAAATTAACTCCCCTTCTCTACCGGCATCGGTCGCACAGATGATTTCATCGGCAGGCAAAAATAAGCGCTTAATGATATTGAGTTGTTTTTGCGCGGATTCGTCACCGCGTGCTTTCAAACCAAACGACTCGGGAATCATCGGCAAGGCGTCTAAGGACCAACGCTTCCATTCGGGATGATATTCATCAGGCTCTTTGAGCTCTACCAAATGCCCAAAAGCCCAAGTAATTTGATAGCCATTACCTTCAAAATAACCATCACATTTCTGATTAATATTGAGGCATTGGGCTATGTCTCTAGCGACTGAAGGTTTTTCGGTGAGTATGACTTTCATGAAGCGTTCAATAAACAGCGGCGAGATAATGGGTTCTTGGAGTAAAACTGCTTTAGCTGTTTTATAAAGCGCAATAGCTGAAGCTATTGCACTCCACATGACTGTTTTTGCTTAATTTAATGGCAATGACGAAAGAGCATGATTAGGTATAACGTTGGTTACACTCATTTATCTTTAACACTCTCTATAAACAATCATTGCTTTGAAACACTGTAGGGACGGACAGGTAGCGATCTGTCCGTCCCTACAGCGCTTTATTTTCAATAATAGCCAAGCGTTCTGCTTCAATGCCCAACAGAAACTCGCCTTTTAATAGACCTAGCAATTCTTTGCCGGCCATGCTATAGCGCCATCCGTGTAATAACAGGCATTCTTCGTCGTCATTAAACATCAAGACTTCCAAATCTTTACGCGTAGCCAGTATGGTGGGATTAAGCGCATTTTCTTCGGCTCGTATGCGTACCAAGGCGGTTAAAATGTCTAAAATCGCTTCTTGTTGTTGCGTTTTTTTTGCCGGCCTATCTTTTTCATTTAAAGGTAGCGGCGGACGCTGCTTTGCGGCGCTAATTAATGTACATAGCTCTTTGCCATAACGATGCAGCGCACGCTCATTAAGACCACGTACATTGGCTAAGTCTTCAACGGTTTCGGGCTGTAATTTGGCTAAATCAAATAATATCTCATCACGTAATAGCCAACTTTTCGGCCTGTCTTCAGCTTGAGCCGTTTTCTCTCGCCATTGCGCTATGGTTTGAATGATCGATAGCTGTTTGCCCGTCAGTTTGTTTTTACCCTTAATTCTAAGCCAAGCTTTTTCAGGCTCAACCACATAATGAGCAGGGTTACTCAGTTCGGCAAAATCTTGTTTTAACCAATCGACACGGCCTAATTCGGTTAATTTTTTCAACATGATTTGATAAATCTGACACAGATAAATCACATCATCCGCCGCATATTCAATTTCTGCTTCGGTTAACGGTCGCTTACTCCAATCGGCTCGAGTGTGGGCCTTATTTAAATTAATACTTAATAAGCTAGACACCAGCATGGCATAACCAGGATTATCTTGAAAACCTAATAAAGGCGCTGCTATTTGAGTATCAAAAATGGGGCCTGGTAATTTACCGGTGGCTTGATGAAAGATTTCTAAATCTTGACGGCAAGAATGAAAGACTTTGACAATAGCCGGATTTTCCAAAGCTTCATAGAGTTCACTCATATCAGACAAAGCAATAGGATCTATACAAGCCACCCATTCAGGCGTAGCAATTTGCAGTAAGCAGAACTTGGGGTAATAGGTTTTTTCTCGTAAAAACTCGGTATCCAGCGCTAACCAAGATTCTTTTCTAATCTGAGCACAAAGTGTAACAAGTTGTTCAGGCGTATCTATATATTGGATGGGTGTCATAAATTTAGAAGCAGGTAGTATTATAGCCGGACATTAAGAGAAGCATTGTTCATGCATGAATTACATGGCTAATACATCTAAACCCGCATGTTCTTCAATGAGTGTTTCTGGTATAGATTCACCTCGCAGTAAGCCCGCGAAATCAAATAACTGCCTATCTGCCAACTGTGAAGGCGAAACATTTTGCAAGCTGGTAAAGATCGTTTCTAAGCGCCCAGGAAACTGTTTATCCCACATGTTTAACATCACTTTCATGGCTTGTCGTTGCAAGTTAATCTGAGAGCCACATAAGTTACAAGGAATAATGGGGTAATCTCTAAAAGCAGCGTAACGCTCTATATCTTTTTCACGCATATAGGCTAAGGGACGAATAACGATATTCTTTTTATCATCACTTAATAGTTTAGGCGGCATGGCTTTGAGCTTGCCTCCATAAAAAATATTCAGGAAAAAAGTTTCTAGTATATCGTCACGATGATGGCCTAAGGCAATTTTGGTAATACCATTCGCTTCTGCATAACCATATAAAGTTCCACGTCGTAAACGCGAACAAAGCCCGCAAGTGGTATTACCTTCAGGTATTACGCGCTTAACAATGCTATACGTATCTTTTTCAATAATATGATAAGGCACGCCTAGTGATTCAAGGTAAGCAGGCAAGACATGCTCAGGAAAATCAGGCTGCTTTTGATCCAAGTTAACGGCAATTAACTCAAATTTGATAGGGGCCGTTTTCTGCAAATTCATCAGTACGTCTAACATAGTAAAAGAATCTTTACCGCCTGATAGACACACCATGACCTTATCGCCATCTTCGATCATGTTATAGTCAACAATGGCATCGCCAACATGATGTCTTAAACGTTTTTGTAGTTTGTTAAACTCGAATTTATCTTTTTGCTGTAGATCTGACATGGTCAGAATTATATAGAGTAATTATGCAGGGAAAGGACATTGAGACCCTTCAAATGAAGAGTCTCAATAAGAGCGGTTTTAGCCGTTATAACGCTGAAAAATTAAGGTTGCGTTAGTGCCACCAAAGCCAAAGCTATTGGACATGATGGTATTTAAGGTGACATTGTCTTGACGTTCACGAACAATCGGAATGCCCTCAGCACCAGGATCAAGTTGAGTAATGTTCGCTGAAGCACTTAAGAAGTTCTCTTCCATCATCAATAATGAATAAATAGCTTCATTAACACCGGCTGCGCCTAAGGCATGGCCGGTTAAAGATTTTGTAGAGCTAACCCAAGGCACTTGCCCTTCACCAAACACGGCACGCAAAGCTTCTAATTCTTTAGTATCCCCGACTGGCGTACTAGTACCGTGAGCGTTGATATAATCAATCGTGCCATCTACGGTAGCCATGGCTTGTTGCATACAACGTATTGCGCCTTCACCTGAAGGCTGCACCATGTCATAACCATCAGACGTTGCACCATAACCAGTTAATTCAGCATATATTTTGGCACCACGAGCTTTAGCATGCTCTAGCTCTTCTATGACTAATACGCCACCACCACCGGATATAACGAAACCATCACGGGTTTCATCATAAGGTCTTGAAGCTGTAGCAGGCGCGTCATTATATTTAGAAGATAAGGCGCCCATAGCATCGAATAACACGGACATACTCCAATGCTCTTCTTCACCACCACCGGCAAAAACAACATCTTGCTTGCCCATCTGGATCAGTTCCATAGCATGACCAATACAATGAGCACTCGTTGCACAAGCTGAGCTAATAGAATAGTTAACGCCTTTAATTTTAAAAGGTGTTGCAAGGCAAGCGGTATTGGTACTCGACATGGTTCTAGGCACCATATAAGGACCTACTTTCTTTACGCCTTTAGTTCGTAAGATATCAGCGGCTTCAACTAAGTTTGACGTAGATGGCCCACCAGACCCCATGACTAAACCGGTTCTAAAGTTGGAGATTTCAGTTTCTGATAAACCAGAGTCATCAATGGCTTGTTGCATGGCAACATAATTGAATGCGGCACCATCACCCATAAAGCGTTTAATTTTACGGTCTATAAGTGAATCTAAATCTATATTAATAGCCCCGTGCACATGACTACGAAAGCCCATTTCTTCGTACACACTAGCAAATGTAATTCCTGATTTTCCTTGCTTTAGGGAATCAACAACCTCATTCCGATTATTGCCTATGCTAGAAACAATACCTAATCCGGTGACTACGACTCTTTTCATTTGACTATTAACCTTTAAAAATCTGCTGTAGAAGTAAATAAACCGACGCGTAGATCAGTCGCTTCATAAATAACTTTGCCATCGACTTCCATAGTCGCATCAGCTATACCCATCACTAGTTTGCGCATGATGAGTCGTTTTAAATTAATGCGATAGGTTACTTTTTTGGCGGTAGGCAACACTTGCCCGGTAAATTTCACTTCGCCTACGCCTAATGCACGACCTTTACCAGGCCCACCCATCCAGCATAAATAAAAACCGACGAGTTGCCACATTGCATCGAGGCCTAAACAACCTGGCATCACTGGATCACCTTGAAAATGACAGGCAAAAAACCATAAATCGGGAGTAATATCTAATTCAGCGACAATCTCACCTTTACCATAGGTGCCGCCTTCATCAGAAATATAAGTGATACGATCCATCATCAGCATATTGGGTAATGGTAATTGCGCATTGCTAGGCCCGTATAACTCTCCCCTACCGGACTTTAATAATTCTTCGCGCGTAAAACTATGCTGCTTTTCCATACCGTTCATGTACCTTTTAATTATTCTTATAAAGTAAGTGGCACATTATCTAACAGTCACTCAAAAAAATCAGCTCAATTTTTAATGCTGAGTCATATCTGGCAACAATTCATGCATTTTTAATGCCTTACCTTGTAGTCGTTGTTGATAAATAATAGTGTATGCAAGTACTGAGCTTACATATTTCCTTGTTTCTTTAAAGGGTATAGTTTCTACCCAAACATCTGCTGGCAATGACCTTTTGGTGGACAGCCATTTATTGACTCGACTAGGTCCTGCGTTATAAGCCGCTGTTGCTAAAGCAAAATGACCGACAAACTGATTCAATAAACGCTTGAAATAAAAAGTGCCATATCTAATATTAATATCAGGTATAAACAAGCTATTGGCTGTTTGCCACGAGTCATTTAATTCGCGCGCAATCTCCTTTCCTGTTTCTGGCATAATCTGCATTAATCCACGCGCACCCACCGCAGACATTGCCTTCGAATCCAGCATACTTTCTTGGCGCATTAAGCCAAAAACTAGCGCAGGCTCAAGACTCATACTATTAGCATTACTTTGAATTTGATTAGAATATTGAAGAGGAAAGCGCAAAGCCAAATCATCCCAATAATCAGCTTTAACTAAAGTCATAATTGCCACTTGATCCCATTGCCACTGTTGAGCCAACTTAGCCGCGACCTTAAGTTGCTCCTTGGATAACTTATTGACGGAAAACCACCATTGCCGCTTTGCATCAAGATCACGATTTAATGCAATAAATTCATTAGCCACTTGAAAATCAACCTGTGCGGCTAATACTGTCAATTCATCTCCTAACAGATTAACGGGGTGATCTGAAAACACATAGGGTTTATTAACTGCATCAGCCGCCATAAAGCCATAATAACTTCTATCATTAGCAAGTGTTTGATATAGAGCTTGTCCTTGCTGCACATCACCCGTTTCTATAAGAGCTCTTGCTTGCCAATATTGCCATTGAGGCGTTTGTTTTTCTTCCGAACTTAAAGCAGCTAAGGCTTGATTAACACGCTGCCAATTTAATTCAAACAGCGCTGACCTGATTTTCCACTCTCTAACTTCTGCATCAGGCTCAGAGATCTTATTCAACCTATCAAAAGCTCTATTATCTCGTTTATGAGCCAAAGCAAGCCCTAAGCTACGCTCAATTTTTTGAATGGATTGGCTGTTAAAATTGCCTAGTGATTTTTTACTACCCCATATCACTAGGGCTAATTCCAAATCTGACTGCGCCAATCTTTCCAAGCCATAAGCAAAAATACGCAATTGTAAATTACTATCAACTAGAAATTGATCATATTGGATTATGATTGGCTTTTTCTGTATTTGTAACCATAAATCAGCGGACTTTCTACTGGAATCGTCAAGCAAATACCCTAAAGTATTCATCAAGGATTTGTTGTTATTTTTTAAGGCTAATTCAAAACGCTGCCAAATTAACTCAGGGGTTAGTAAAGGCGACAACTGCAACAAAGATATTAATTCATTACACTCATTAGGTAAATTATCTCCAGTAAGCCATAGTCGTATAGCATCAGCCAAGGGTTCCTCTTGATGGCCTAAGCTATAGTTTGCCCAATAATACTGGCATTCGTGAGCAATAGTATCTGCAACTCGATAGAATTGAACATATTCCTGCCAACGCTTATTATCGGCAAGATGGCTTAGCCACTGACTTCGCAACAAATCAGCATAACGTGTATGTTTATAAGTTACTAAAAAATCTTTAATACGATCAGTTTGAGATAAATTAGTTTTTAGCCATTGATATTGTAAATAAGGGTATAAGGGATAGCTCACTAAGTTACTACTAAGAGCTAAAAATGCGGGCTCATTGCCTTGCGCTAACATTTTTTCAGCCATTAAAAAATTTTGTCTCTGCTGATCAATCACATCACTAAACGCAACACTACAAAAACAAAATACGCCTAATACTAGACATATTAATTGGCATTTAATTTTCATACAGGTATATCTGGTCAAGGCTATTAACATAGTTCACATACTACCTTACTTTAAAAGACAATTGCATCTAGCTTATAAAACCATGTACACAAGATAATTAATTTAACTACCTAATAGATATGAATCTCTAATCAAAATTATCCCAATAAAACACATTATGCAAAGCTATAGTAATACGCTCTATTAAAAGCTATTAATTTGACCTATGATTGAGAAAAATTCAGCGGTTTTTTTAATCCATTTTTTACTATCAATTACCTTTTATTTTATAAAGACATGAGAATGTTTGGCTTATGAAATAAAAGACTACGTGACAGGTCTACCTAGCATCCGTATAATTTAGCGGTTTTGCTCCGTCTCAGCTTTAATTGAAAGCGCTACGTGTGAGCAGAACTAGGGTTTTAAAGGGAATCAATAACCCTTTTGTAATATTCTTTCAGAGGTGACCATGAGTCAAAGTATGCTACCAACCAGACAAGGTTTATATGATCCGCGCAATGAACATGACGCATGCGGCGTGGGTTTCATTGTTCATATAAAAGGCCATAAAAGCCATGCGATAGTTAGTCAAGGCCTAGAACTACTTAAGAACCTGACCCATCGCGGTGCCGTTGGTGCTGATCCTTACGCTGGCGATGGTGCAGGCATATTGATTCAAATGCCAGATGCTTTTTTACGCGCCGAATGTGCTAAACAAAATTTAACTCTACCTCTTGAAGGCAAATACGCCGTAGGTATGGTTTTTTTACCTAGCGACGCATCAAATCATGACACCTGCGTCACTCTACTTACCAACATTATTAAGCAAGAAAAAGCTGTCTTACTGGGCTGGCGCGATGTACCAGTTAATAATGATGGCCTGGGTGAAACAGCCAAACAAGTTGAACCTAATATTAAGCAAATCTTCATCGGATACGGTGATGACTGTATTAATCAAGACGCTTTCGAACGCAAACTATTTGTTATACGCAAACAAGTTGAAAATGCTGTCCTCGATTTAAACCTTGATCATGGCCATGCATTTTATATACCCTCGCTATCAACACGCACTTTAGTTTATAAAGGCATGTTATTAGCAAACCAAGTAGGCTCATACTACCCTGACTTACTTGATGAACGCCTAGATAGCTCAATGGCCCTAGTTCATCAACGCTTTTCTACTAACACTTTCCCAACCTGGGATAGAGCTCACCCTTTCCGTATGATTGCGCATAATGGCGAAATCAACACCTTGCGTGGCAATATCAATGGTATGGCGGCACGCCGTCACTCTATCGCTTCAAAAGTCTTAGGCGAAGATGTACACAAATTATGGCCGCTCATTGCTGAAGGCCAATCTGACTCTGCTTGCTTTGACAATGCGCTAGAACTTTTGGTCGCCGGTGGTTATACACTCGCTCATGCCATGATGTTGCTAATCCCAGAAGCTTGGGCAGGCAATGTGCTGATGGATGAAAAACTACGGGCATTTTATGAATATAATGCAGCCTTAATGGAACCATGGGACGGCCCTGCCGCCATCGCTTTCACTGATGGCCGTCAAATCGGCGCCACATTAGATCGTAATGGTCTGCGCCCTGCCCGCTATTTAGTCACAGATGACGATTTCGTTATCATGGCATCAGAAATGGGGGTATTAGACATACCTCAACATAAAATCATCAAAAAATGGCGTTTACAGCCAGGCAAAATGCTGATGATTGATACTGTTCAAGGACGTATCATTGATGATGCTGAATTAAAATCTGAATTAGCTAACTTACACCCTTACTCAGACTGGCTAGACAAGACGCAAATCTTACTATCCAAACTACCTAATGAAGTATCAGCGATGGCGCCAGATGCCAATACGCTAATGGACAGGCAGCAAGCTTTTGGCTATACGCGGGAAGATATAGAATTCATCCTAAAGCCTATGGCATTAACTGGGCTAGAAGCGATTAGCTCTATGGGTATCGATGCAGCGCTTGCGGTATTATCAGAACGCCCTCGCATGTTGTACGATTACTTCAAACAAGGTTTTGCCCAAGTGACCAACCCAGCGATAGATCCAATTCGTGAAGAATTGGTGATGTCATTGGTTTCACTGATTGGTCCACGTCCAAATTTACTAGGCTTGGATGAAGGCGGCACGCACATGCGTCTTGAAGTCGACCAACCTATTCTAACCAATCAAGACTTAGAGAAAATTCGCCGTATTGAAGCGAAGACAGGTGGCGTATTTAAAACCAAAACTTTAACGCTTTGTTATCCATCAGACATGGGCAGTCAGGGTATGGAAGGCGCACTGGACAAACTTTGTTCTGCGGCCAAACAAGCGGTTATTGATGGTAACAACATTCTGGCACTTTCTGATAGAGACCTAGATGCTGCCCATGTCGCGATTCCAGCATTATTAGCAACCTCAGCAGTACATCACTATTTAACCTTAGAAGGCCTAAGAACTAGAGTAGGCTTAGTCATCGAAACAGGTGAAGCTCGCGAAGTTCATCATTTTGCTTTATTAGCCGCTTATGGTGCTGAAGCCATAAACCCTTATCTAGCATTAGACACATTAAGCGGATTGTGCACAGATATTGCTGATTTAACAGAATATGAAGCGCATAAACATTATGTCAAGGCGGTTTCTAAAGGCTTGCTAAAAGTCATGTCTAAAATGGGCATTTCAACTTATCAATCTTATTGTGGCGCACAAATTTTCAATGCTATAGGCTTGTCTGAACCGTTCCTAGATCGCTATTTCACAGGCACCACTAGTACGACTGAAGGTGCAGGTTTAGCAGAAGTCAGCGAAGAAACTATCCGTCGTCATCGTCTTGCTTTCGGTAACGCACCTTTATACCGCAATGCCTTAGATATAGGCGGTGAATATGCTTACCGCATACGTGGCGAAGCCCATACTTGGACGCCAGCGACCATTAGCACTTTGCAACATGCTACTCGCACCAACAACCCTGATCTGTATGCTGATTTTTGCCGTTTAATCGATGAGCAAAACGAATCATTGCTTACCTTGCGCGGATTAATGACCTTTAAAGAAGATGCCGATCCTGTGCCCTTAGAGGAAGTAGAATCTGCAGCGGATATCGTTAAGCGTTTTGCCACTGGTGCTATGTCTTTTGGTTCAATTTCTTATGAAGCGCATACCAATCTAGCTATCGCTATGAACCGTATTGGCGGAAAATCTAATACCGGAGAAGGCGGCGAACTTCCTGAACGCTTCAAACCCTTAGCCAACGGCGACTCTATGCGTTCGGCGATCAAGCAAGTCGCT
>QVQF01000098.1 GCA_003584895.1 Methylococcales bacterium | reverse complement strand
TATTACCTAAACGCATTTCAACCTTTTCTGGTGATAAACAAGCAATGATTAATGCCGTTCGTGATGCCTTATATGCGGCTAAGATTATTTCTTACGCCCAGGGTTTTCGCTTAATGCGTGAAGCCTCTAAAGAATATAATTTATCGCTTAATTATGGTGAAATCGCATTAATGTGGCGTGGTGGCTGCATTATTCGCAGTCAATTCTTAAATGATATCAAATTAGCCTATACCGCTAACCCTGACCTAGAAAATTTATTGTTAGCCGATTTCTTTGTTAAGGCCATGAAGCAAGCTGATGCTGGCTGGCGCAAAGCTGTTATCTTAGGTATAGAGCTAAGCATACCTACACCGGCATTCTCTTCGGCCTTAGCCTATTTCGATGGTTATCGTACTGAAAGACTGCCCGCTAATTTGTTACAAGCTCAACGAGATTACTTTGGTGCTCATACTTACGAGCGCACCGATAAACCCAGAGGTGAATTTTTTCATACCGACTGGACAGGACATGGTGGTAAGACGGCATCGTCTACTTACACTGTTTAAATACACACAGCTAACTATTTAACCGAGTCTTAGTTTATGAATCTTGATCCCTGTACTTACGTTATTTTTGGCGCAACGGGCAATTTGTCCCGAATTAAATTGATGCCTGCTTTATACCATCTTGATGTGGCTAATCGCTTACCTGAAGGTACTCGTATTGTTGCGATAGGTCGAAGACCTTGGGATCAGCAAAAATGGCTGAGTGAAGTTCGTGAAATGGTCATGGAAAAAACTAAAGATGACTTTGATGAAAGCATCTTTCAGCGCTTTTGTGCTCGCTTAGTCTATCATCAAGGCGATATCGCTGAAGCTAAGTGCTATAGCGAACTTGCCGCGCTGCTTAACGACAAAACCAAGTTTCCCCATAATATCGCTTACTACTTATCCATTAGCCCCGCTGACTTCGGATCTGTGATGGAAATGTTAAGTAATAACCAGCTATTTAATGAGGACCTAGGTTGGCGAAGGGTTATTATCGAAAAACCCTTTGGTTATGATTTAGACAGTGCTCAAGCCTTACAAAAACGCATCAGCCATTATTTAACCGAAGAACAGATTTACCGTATCGATCATTACTTAGGTAAAGGTATGGTACAAAATGTATTAGTGTTTAGGTTTGCTAATGTCATGCTTGAGCCCTTATGGAATCGTAATTACATCGACCATATACAAATCACCCATTCAGAAGAAATTGGTATAGACAGTCGTGGTGATTATTATAATGGTGCAGGTGCTATGCGCGACATGCTGCAAAGTCATCTTTTACAGTTACTGGCTTTAGTCACCATGGAACCCCCTGCGTCAATGGAAGCAGAATCTTTACGCGATGAAAAAGTTAAGGTATTAAAATCTATCCGCCCTATTCCTAAAGAAGCAGTCCATGGCCATGCTTTTCGAGCTCAATATGCTCCAGGCCATATTAACGACGAAAGGGTTAATGGCTATTTACAAGAAGCCAATATTCCTGCCAATAGCATTACTGAGACTTATGCCTCTATGAAGCTACATATTGATAATTGGCGCTGGCGCGGTGTCCCTATGTATATGCGTACCGGAAAACGTATGGCTAAAGCGCAATCAACTATTTCTATTTGTTTTCGCCACCCCCCGTTACAATTCTTCCGTGATACCCATGTGCAATGTATGAGTCAGAATTGGATATTATTGGGTATACAGCCTGAAGAATGTATCCGCATAGAAATGACTGTTAAAGAGCCTGGTTTAGAAATGAAGACTCGTACCAGTAGCTTAGATGCGAGTTTTCGTAACCAAGATGAAAAAGCCATTGATGCTTATGAAGACTTGTTACTCGACGTCTTAAAAGGTGATCGCTCATTGTTTTTACGCTTTGATGAAGTGGAATATGCATGGCGTATAGTCGACCCAATCTTACAAACCTGGGCGATAGAACGAGATTTTATTGCCACTTATCCTGCGGGCTCTTGGGGTCCTGAAGACAGTCGATTATTTGAAAAAAGCGACCATTTCTGGCGCAGTTCTTTAACACCGGAGTGTAAATAAATGCAACAAACGAGTCATTGGCATACCTTAGAAACAGCTGACCAAGTAGCTCTTGCCGCCTATCAACAAATTATTGATGCCGCAGATATTGCGATTGCTGATCATGGTCATTTCAAATTAGTCTTAGCCGGTGGTAGTACACCCGAAAAGGTCTATCATTTATTGGCAAAAGCTAATGCTGACTGGGCGCGTTGGTTTATTTATTATGGTGATGAACGTTGCTTGCCTATAGCCCATGCTGAGCGCAATAGTCTCATGGCAGAAACGGCTTTTCTTTCAAAAGTTGCCATACCCCATGCACAAATATTTACTATTCCTGCCGAACTGGGACCAGAGCTAGGAGCACAACACTACCAACAAATTGTTGCTAAGGCATTGCCATTTGATATGGTGTTGCTAGGTATGGGTGAAGACGGCCATACGGCTAGTTTGTTTCCTGGCCATCAACATAATAAGAATGAACTCGCTCATGCTATTTATAACTCACCTAAGCCACCATCTGAGCGTGTTTCTATCAGCACTCTAGGCTTAAGTGACACTCAGCAACTCGTTTTTCTGATTACGGGTAAGAATAAACAAGATGCTGTTAAAAGCTGGCGTTTAGGTAAAGATCTGCCAGTTGCTGCTATAATTCCGAAAAATCCAGTTGATATCTATATCGATAAAGAAGCTTATCACTCAGAATCTGCTTAATATTTAAAAATTTACATCATTAATCCATACCATTAAGAGTCATTGATCATGAAAAATAAAACCATTATTCATCCAGCTCTAAGCATCGCTAGTCTTGCATTAATATTAAGTGGCTGTGCTTCTGAACCAGTACCTACTCCAGTTGTTGTACAAGCTCCAGTCCTTTCTGGCGAACAAATGATTAACGAAAGCCAACGATTAGCTAGCTTGGGTGATCGATGGAAAAAAGGTAAAGACTTGGTTGAACGTGGCACTAATTTAGTTCGCGATGGCAAAAATAAAATCGATGAAAGCAATCGCATGATTCAAGAAGGCCAACAAATACAAAACGAAAGTGAAGCGACTGTGCAAGCCGCTGCCCCCGTCCTTTCTGGCGAACAAATGATTAGCGAAAGTCAACGTTTAGCCAGCTTAGGCGACCGATGGAAAAAAGGTAAAGACCTAATTGATCGTGGCACTGTTTTAACACGCGAAGGCCAAAATAAAATTGACGAAGGCAATCGCATGGTTCAAGAAGGCGAACAGATACAGCGAGAAAGTGAAGAAAGTTCTAGCACCATCAAAAAATAATAAAGACTAGTAAGTTGGGCTGCGATTAAAGCAGCCCAACTCTCCATACTTCATTCAATAACTACCCCACTCCGTTCTTAATAACTTGATGACTTTTCCAACGATTGAATCTTTTGTACGCAATGCACCTTTAGCAAGACTGCAGCGCTTACCAGGTAATACTAGTAATACACTGCTTGCCAAACTAGAAGGCAATAATCCGGCAGGTTCCGTTAAAGACCTGCCGGCTCTTAGTATGATTACTCGTGCTGAAGCTAGAGGCGACATTAAACCTGGCGATCGTCTAATAGAAGCAACGAGTGGCAATACAGGCATTGCTCTAGCCATGGTTGCTGCTATTAAAGGTTATAAAATAACCTTGGTCATGCCAGACAACATGAGTGATGAGCGCAAAGCTTCAATGAAAGCTTACGGTGCAGATATTATTCTGACCCCTGCGGCGGGTAGTATGGAAGCTGCCATCGATTTGGCGAGAGAAATGGAAGCAGCAGGCCTAGGTCTTATCCTTGATCAGTTTGCCAATCCTGATAATCCTCTTGCTCATTATGAAAACACAGGCCCTGAAATCTGGCAGGATACTTTCGGTACTGTTACGCATTTTGTCAGCGCCATGGGTACTACAGGTACTATTATGGGTACTTCACAATTTCTTAAAGAACAAAATCCAGCGATTCAGATTATCGGCGTACAGCCCGAAGGCGATTCAAAAATACCGGGGATTAGGCGCTGGCCTAAAGCCTATTTACCGAAAATCTATCAGGCTGATCGGGTTGATAGAATCATTGATATAGATCAAGACAGTGCCGAAAATACCATGCGCAAACTTGCATCCGATGAAGGTATTTTTGCCGGTGTTTCCTCAGGTGGCGCCGTAGCTGCGGCCTTAAAAATATCTGCAGAAGTTGAGAATGCAGTCATTGTCGTCATTATTTGTGATCGAGGTGATCGCTATTTATCGACTGGCGTTTTTCCCGCTTGATGACTAAATGCTCATCTTGAATTGCCCCCCATAATCACACTTAAAGCCGAGATCTATTAAACGATATGCCTAAGAAAAGAACTAGAAAAAAACAATTACCGGAAACGCCCGTCAAAGTCACCATAGAATCATTAGCTCATGACGGCCGAGGAGTCGCTCATGTTGAAGGCAAGGTCATCTTTATTGATGAAGCTTTACCGGGTGAAGAAGTTGAGTTTATTTATACTGAAATTCGTAAAGATTATGCCGAGGGCAAAGTTGTCAACTTATTAAGCCGCTCCGAAGATAGAGTTGATGCTTTATGTGCGCACTATGGTTTATGTGGTGGTTGTAGCTTTCAACATGTCGAAGCTACTGCGCAAATTAGAATCAAGCAAGAACTGCTGATTGAACAATTTAAACGTATTGGCAAAGTGGATGCACCAGAACTTTTACCGCCTTTAATCGGGCCTCATTGGGGCTATAGGCGAAAAGCTCGTATGGGCGTTAAATATGTTGCCAAAAAGAACCGAGTATTGGTTGGTTTTAGAGAAAGAAGACACCCTTATTTAGCAGAAATTGATAGTTGTGTTGTTATGCACCCGATAGTGGGCACCCAGTTAACCGCCTTAGGTGACATGATTTCTGAGCTCACTATCCGAGATAAAATACCCCAAATAGAAGTCGCTATCGGCGAGGGGCAATGTGTACTATCTTTTCGTGTACTAGAGCCACCCACTGATGCCGATCAGGATTTAATGCGTGCTTTCGGCCATGAGCATAATATGAGTTTGTGCTTACAATCCAAAGGTCCAGACACTATCGTGCCACTGGATGGTGAACCAGAAATAATACCCAGCTATGCCCTACCGGACTTAGATATTGAATTTAAGTTTAGACCAGCCATGTTTACTCAAGTTAATTACGAGATCAACAGGCAAATGATTACGCGTGTTTTAGATCTATTAGCACTTAATGAAAATGACACGGTACTTGATTTATTCTGCGGCTTAGGTAACTTCACACTACCTATGGCTAAATTTGCAGGATCTGTAGTAGGCATCGAAGGCGATCAGCCCCTTGTTAATCACGCCAAAGAAAATGCGCTGCATAATAATATTAACAATGCCGAGTTTTATGCCGCTGACTTAAGTAAAGATATCAGTGACCATCCTTGGGCTCAGCGTAAATACAATAAAATCCTACTCGATCCTTCTCGTGCTGGTGCCTCTGAAGTTCTACATTACTTTAAAAAATGGCAGCCTGATTTAGTGGTTTATGTGTCTTGTAATCCATCAACATTAGCTCGTGATACTGGAATTATGGTTAATGAGTTAGGTTATCAACTTATTAAAGCAGGCGTTATGGATATGTTCCCACAAACGGGTCATGTAGAATCCATGGCAGTCTTTAAAAGAACAAAATAAGGCCGTCATCTTTATACTATGAAGCGCTATGATGATAAGCAACACACTTTTAATCATAGCTTATAGTGTCTATAAATTGACCACGATCCTTAGTAAAGTATAAAATCAGCCGCTGATTCGAAGTTTTTGATGAATAGCTGCAAACATTCGACACAATCGGGTTTAATCGATAGCTTGTTTAAGCCAAACTGTTAGATTTCATAGAACCGCCTCAATGTGAAAACTGACTAACCAACTATGAGGTGAACCTTTGGAGAAATATTATGGATAAACTTGCCATTTTTGATAAATTAACCGCTCTTTCTATAAGTATTGGTGTACTTTCAGGCGTTGCAACTTTTTTAGCTGTCGGTCCTGCTAGTGGATTCTTTTTTATCTGGGCTGCAACCATTGCTTGGGCTGCTTATTTTTTCTTAGGCGCAACTAAAGAAGCTCTTATTAATACTATTGTATGCGGTATTTTCGGTGTAGTTATGGCTTGGTTTACCGCCATTTTACTGACTAATATTCCTGCTACAGCTACACTTGGCTTTCCTTTCATGGCTGCTGTTACAGTTGCGATTTCAGTGATCGTTTTATGCTTAGCTGCAAACATTCCTCAATTAGCTACCATTCCTGCTAGCGTATTGGGCTATTCCTCAACTTTTGCTTATTTATTACAAACACCTGATAAATTAAATCAAGATGTACTGTTGAGTATTTCTCTAAATAACCCTTTATTGGTTATTTCTATCTCTATCGTAGTTGGTACTTATTTTGGCCAGTGGTCTGCTCAATTAAGCGAAAAACTGACTAAGTAAGTCCACCGCTTTATATGTTTGAACATAAAACCACGACATAATTGTCGTGGTTTTATTATTGCCCTAATCTTATTGCTTGCTACAGCTCTCTTATACAACCCTATATTTCTTGTCTTTCTCGCTTATATTAAATCTTGTGGCGATTAACAAGAGCCTCCAGATAATCTGAAATAACGCGACACAATCACCTTACATGCTGAGAATTACCGAACTTAAACTTCCCTTAGATCATTCAGAAACTGCAATCAAAACTGCCGTATTGCATAAACTGGGAATTAACGCAGAAGACCTCATCGCGATTACAATTTTTCGTCAAGGCCATGATGCACGTAAACGATCAGCCATCAGTCTAGTGTATACCTTGGATGTTGAAGTCAATAATGAAGCAGATTTACTCGCACGACTTCAAGATAATATCCACATTTCAGTCACACCCGACAATACTTACCAGTTTGTTACTCAAGCCCCTAATAACCTTAATAATCGGCCTATTGTCATTGGAACAGGGCCTTGCGGACTTTTTGCTGGCTTAATATTGGCACAAATGGGCTTTAAACCTATTATTTTAGAACGAGGCAAAGAAGTTCGAGAGCGAACTAAAGATACATTTGGGCTTTGGCGTAAAGGTGTATTTAACCCCGAGTCCAATGTGCAGTTTGGTGAAGGTGGAGCGGGTACATTTTCCGATGGCAAACTTTATACTCAAATTAAAGATCCTCACCACTATGGTCGCAAGGTTTTAACTGAATTTGTTAAAGCTGGTGCGCCTGCGGAAATTTTACGCGTCAGCAAGCCACATATTGGCACATTTAAGCTAGTGACAATGGTGGAACAAATGCGCGCCACTATCGAAGCCCTAGGAGGCGAGATTCGTTTTCAGAATCGCGTCGATGCTATTGATATTGTCGATGGTCAAGTACAAGGAGTTACGCTGGCTAATGGCGAAGCTATTGCTAGTACCCATGTAGTGTTAGCAGTAGGTCATAGCGCTAGAGATACCTTCAAAATGCTTTATGATCGTGGTGTGTATATAGAAGCTAAAGCTTTTTCGATTGGCTTTCGTATTGAACATCCTCAATCGCTCATCGATAACTGTCGTTTTGGTAGTCATGCGGGCCATCCTTTACTAGGCGCGGCTGATTACAAACTGGTACATCATTGTAGTAACGGCCGATCCGTTTACAGTTTTTGCATGTGCCCAGGCGGTACCGTAGTAGCAGCAACATCTGAGGCAGGTCATGTGGTCACTAACGGTATGAGCCAATATTCACGTAATGAACGTAATGCTAATAGCGGTATTGTAGTCGGCATTACCCCTGACGACTTCCCTGGCCACCCATTAGCCGGCATAGCTTTACAAAGGAAACTAGAAGCTCATGCTTTTACTTTAGGTGGCAGTAGTTATAAAGCACCGGGGCAATTAGTCGGTGACTTCATTGTCAACCAGCCCTCTACAAATTTCGGTTCAGTATCACCCTCCTACACGCCAGGCGTTCATCTAGGTGATCTTAGTACTGCCTTACCTGATTACGCTATTGCAGCCATACGCGAAGCGTTACCTGCCTTCGATAAAAAAATAAAAGGTTTTGCTATGGCTGACGCTGTCTTAACTGGCGTAGAAACACGAACCTCTTCACCGATACGTATCAAACGCAATGAGACCTTTCAAAGTATTAATACCTTAGGTTTATATCCAGCAGGAGAAGGTGCAGGTTATGCGGGCGGCATACTTTCAGCGGCTGTCGATGGTATTAAAGTCGCCGAAGCCTTAGCATTGGATATGATGAATGCAATCAATCTCACATAAGTTCTTAGACTTACTCTACTAATATTACGCAGCCATTCAGCTGTTTAAAAAAACAAATAATGAGGTTGCTATCACGACGATGTGTTAATCGGGTATTCGCACCCGAAGGCGAGATACTTTCTTTTGCTCCGCCAAAAGAAAGTATCCAAAGAAAAGGCGGCTCGATTACAGCTGGCTCATGCACTCCTAGGTTTTGTCGGGGCAAACGAGAGTAAAACTATGCTACTGCGTAACGTTAGTTACTCTAGGATTACTCTCTTACCGGCTTTTTATCTAATTTTCTTTGCAAAGTACGACGATGCATATTCAAAGCTCTAGCAGCCGCTGATATATTGCCGTCATGCTGCATGAGTACTTTCTGCAAATGCTCCCATTCCAAGCGCTTTATCGATAATGGATTCTCACTAATCAACACCGATGTATCACCTTCATTTTTATTCAGAGCATTTACTATTTCATCGGCATTAGCAGGCTTAGTTAAATAATGGATTGCGCCTAACTTTATGGCTTCTACAGCCGTGGCAATGCTAGCGAAGCCTGTCAACATAACAATTTGGGTATTATCATCTAAAGAAATTAATTTCTTGACTAACTCTAGTCCTGACTCAAAACCAATACGCAAGTCAATCACGGCATATTCTGGAAGTTCACGCTCAGCCAGTATCATGCCATCGGTAACATTAGTGGCAACTAAAACTTCATAGTGTCGTTTTTCTAAGGCTGATTTCAATACACTACAAAAAGTTTCGTCATCATCGACTAGTAATAATTGTGGCTTATCCGTTTCCAAAATCGTCATTTTCTGCCTCAAGGTTTAAAAGGGGTAAACTAATTTCTACACAGGCACCACCAGACTCCATATTATAAAGCTTGGCTTTACCGCCTAAGCGGCTAATAGTGGAATAAGTCAAAAACAAACCAACACCTAAGCCTCGTTTTTTACTAACTACGGGCTGCTTACCGATGACATCTACCAACTCAGATGGAAAACCTGTACCAAAATCACGAATTTTAATCGTCAAATGATATAAATCCCAACTTGCATGAAAATCTATACCTAATTCACGAGGTGAAGCTTCAGCGGCATTATTCAAAATATTGATTAAAGCATGGGTTAATGTACGTTCTGCAATAATTTTAGCGTCTACATCTACAGTTGAATCTATCAAGTAGTTTAATTTTGCACTAGGCTCGTGAGTTCGCCACTGGTTAATAACATCATCTATATAATCAGTAATCAGTAAGACCCCACCCGATTCTGCACGCATCTCTCCTGCCGAAGCCGACATAACTGATAAAGCCTGCTTACAACGGCTAATCTGTTGCTGCATAATGATCATTTTTTCATATAAATCTGGATTGCGATGACTAGGATAGTCTTGCTCCAATTCATGGGTTAGTATCGCCATCGTACCTAACGGCGTGCCCATATCATGGGCAGCACTAGCTGCTAACGTACCTAAGGCAACCACTTTTTCATCACGCAGTGCACTTTCTCTAGCTTCTGCAAGATTTCGTTCCTGAAATCTAAGTGTTCTAGCCAACTCAGCTACAAAATAAGCCACCAAACCTGCACTAAATACAAAGCCGAACCACATACCAAACATGTGTAAACTAAAATAGCTTTTGTCATTCATAGTATGTGCATGTTGCAACATAATATAATGCTGCAAATCCGTGCGCAGACCTTGTGGGTCTGGCATATGAGGCTCTATAGATGGCAGAGGGACATTAAATGCAATTAACATCGTATACATAGTTGTCGTTAAAATAACCATATACCATGCATAAGTTTGTGGCAGCATAATCGAGGTAATAATAAGCGGTAACAAGAATACCCAAGTAATAGGATTTGATGCGCCACCCGTCAGATATAATAGTGCCGCGATAATAAACACATCGATTGATATCTGCGAAAATATTTCTAACTCAGTAACAGGATCCTCTGTATCCAAGCGCATAGAGGTATAAATATTGATGGCACCTGTTGACATAACTACTAACCATAGTTGCTGTTCAGGAAGCTTTATACCTAAGCCATAGACCGCTAAAATAATCAGCAAGACTTCACTGATCATCATCAAATTTCTGAGAATATATAACCATCGAAGGTTTTGCCTAACAGAGGTCTGTGTTTTAGTTGATAAGTTTCTCAGCATATTGATTGTCTATAGTTAAATGAGTGCAATCACGAACTATTAACGCCATAGTCGCATCTGTTTCAGTAGCATTTAATCTTTTTGATTTAATATAGGCTCTGCCATAATTAAAAAACTAATAACAAAATTCTCTAACTGCATACGCTGTGTTTTTATGCGTCGTAACAAAAAGTTATAGGCCAAAACAGCAGGAACAGCTACAGCAATACCAATAGCTGTGGCGACTAATGCGTCACCAATAGGGCCGGCAACTACATCTAAACTGGTAGACCCACTAGTAGCAATATTATGCATGGCATTCATAATACCTAAAACAGTGCCGAATAAACCGACAAATGGCGCGGTACTGCCAATACTGGCTAATATTGTTACACCACTTTCCATAGATTGTTGCTCTTGCTGTAGCTTTACTTTTAAGGTTTGTTCTAATAATTCTGTAGCATTACCACAATGTTTAATAATGATACCTGCTGATTGTTGATGTTCATTTAACCAAGCAATGCCTTCATGAGCCAAGCGTGCTTGTGAACCTTCAGTTTCATCTAGCGCTAAACGATTAATTTGTTTTAAATTACTTAGTTGCCAAAATGCAGATTCAAAACGTTCATTACACCTATGATTATTATAAAACTGCCAAATCTTATAAAAAATCAATGTCCATGTCGCCACAGAAAACGCCAGTAAGACATAGAGGGTTAGATCAATAATAAAATTAGGGCTGATAGCAGAGCTCATTAAATGTATCCTTTGTGTAGTATGAAAAATTAGCGATCTAACTTGAATTGTAATTGTTGCCCAGCACGTTGCGTTACAGCAATACCATTGACCATTTTTGGTTTAAATTGCCATTGTTCAATAGCCGCTACTGCAGCATCGTCAAAAACAGCCTCTGGCATTGATTTCACCACGACAACATCTGCCACCGAACCATCTATTTCAATGGTAAATTCGAGCCTTACCCAACCTTCAATACCATGACTGACTGCACGATTAGGATAGATAGGGTTAACTTTAACTAAAGGCATGATACCTGAAATGACAGTTTTTTTGTCAGCATCATGCTCTTGACTGCTAGGTCCTGTATTTTTAGCGATAGGTTCTATGCTGGGAGATCCTGTCTTCACTTCTTGAGAATCTGATATTGATAGCGGCTCAGATTTCTCTACAGGTACCGATTCAGTAGCTGCCTGAGAACTCAGCTTTGATTCGGCGGGAATAATTATAGCTGGCTTTTTGATCAAAGCAGGCGGTGGTTTTTTGATGATAAATGGAGGAGTTACTGCCTCTTTTTTTATAGGTAATACAGTTTTTGCCATCGATTGAGTCGCTGCTGCAGGTATAGATAACATCTGTACCTCCATAAACACCGGTTGTTTACTAGGTTCAATTTTAGCGGTACTCAATAAAATTATAGCTAAACCGAGATGCAGAGCAATGACAATGAAAAACAGCAGGATCTTTATAAGATACGCATATTTTTGATGTTTTAAATAGTTAACATTCGAGAGGTTTAAATAAATTATTTCGGCAGGCATCGTATGAATACTTAAAACAAAATTTGAGTTCATAGAACTAAAGAAAACGACATTAATCTTTTATTAACTTCAAATTAATGCAGCATAATCTGTACTAACGCTAAACTGATAGCCTTTCTTTAAACAATGATCCAGCCACTTCTGTAAAAAATAATTTAAACGCCATTTGTAATTCATAATATCTAAGCTTAAGCTTTTGTCTTTAAAGGCTAAAGCAATAGGAGAGCGTGATTGATCACTCATTACTTCCGCCAACTGTGCATCCAAATAAAGTCGTATTTTCACAGAGGGTTCAAAACACTCATTTTTATTGTGATTAAAGCAATGATTAAGCTCTATCATCATCGTATAAGGTGTGTTTTCAATAACAGTAATGTGTAAGGGAGTGTTATTCAAAGCAACGCCTACCGCAGCCTTCTTCAATGCCAATAATTCTGGAATTAACTTAAACAGTTTTTGGTAATTTGAAGCACACATTTGTTCCAGACAAAAGGATTTATTGACCGGATTAATATAACTCATAGTTATTATTAATTTTCTCGATAACAAGCATGTGCACTAGCAGTTTCCCATAAGGTTACTTCTGCGACATTAAACCCAGCTTGTTTTAAATGCTTATAAATCATTTTACTTAAAACTTCAGCGGTAGGATGCTCATCAAGCGCCAAAAAGCGCTCGTTATTGGCTGTCAACATTGGAATAATAGGATCATCTTTATAAAGTAAAAAATTATGATCTAATTGATCATCGATATAAGCCTCTACACAGTCTCTAATATCAGAAAAGTCACAAACCATACCTTGATCATTAAGCTGTTCTTGCTGTATAGATATTGCAGCCTTAACACTATGACCATGTAAATTACGGCATTTACCGGGATGATTCATTAATCGATGCCCGTAACAAAAATAAACTTCTTTGGTAATTGTAAACATCAGCAGTAGCGCTCTTTATATTAAGATTTTATGGGGTTAGATAATGGTAAAAGTGTACTATAAATTGCTCCAGAATAGTCGACGATTATTAAATTCGGAATTTATTTAGAATTTATTACCATTTTTCTATAAAATTACCCCTAATTATTATTCTTATCGCTTAGATTACTTCTCTATGGACTTAAAATTTCTTGATTTCGAACAACCTATCGCTGAATTAGAAGCGAAAATTACCGAACTCCGCAATGTAGAGTTTGATAATAATATCAATATTTCAGATGCACTTAAGCAATTAGAAGATAGAAGCCAGGCATTGACTGAATCCATTTTTAGCAATCTGACTGACTGGCAAATATCTCAGCTATCTCGGCATCCAGGTCGCCCTTATACCTTGGATTATATTGAACACATGTTCACTGATTTCCATGAACTACATGGTGACAGGGCTTATGCTGATGATCCTGCCATAGTATGTGGCTTAGCTCGTCTCGATGGCCTACCCGTCATGATCATCGGCCACCAAAAGGGCCGAGATACCAAAGAAAAAATTTATCGCAACTTTGGTATGCCAAGACCTGAAGGCTATCGTAAAGCCTTACGCATCATGAAAATGGCAGAACGTTTTAAAATACCTGTTATTTGCTTAATTGACACACCTGGAGCTTATCCGGGTATAGATGCAGAAGAACGCGGACAAAGTGAGGCCATTGCCAGAAATCTATTTGAAATGACCACCCTAAAAACCCCCATTATTTGCACCATTATCGGAGAAGGTGGTTCAGGTGGCGCATTAGCCATCGGTGTGGGTGATCGTTTAATTATGCTGGAATACAGTACTTATTCAGTTATTTCACCTGAAGGCTGCGCATCTATTTTATGGAAAAGTGCCGACAAATCTCAATTAGCCGCAGAAGCTATGGGCATTACATCTGACAGGATTCGTGAACAAGGCTTTGTCGATGAAGTCGTCAGAGAACCTTTAGGTGGCGGACACAGAGACTTTGCAACCATCACTGCAAATTTAAAAGAAACCTTAATTCGTCATTTAGCTGAATTACAAGAACAAGATACCGATACCTTATTGGCTAGACGCTATCAACGTATTATGAACTTTGGTGTTTATACCGAAGAAGCTGGTAAATAAATTTAGTACCATTTGAGGTGGTGTCCTTAAATACCACCTCCTTATCTAATGGACTATCCTAGTCAATCAAAGCAAATTCATAATAGCTGCTTCTTCTTTTAACTCGGCTTCTGTTAACTGCATTTTTTGCTTACTGAAGTCATTGAGCGCTAATCCTTGAACGATTTTGACTTTACCGTCTTTAACAGTCACTGGAAAAGAATAAAACAAATCTTTCGCTACACCATAACTACCATCAGAAACAATGCCCATACTCACCCAATCACCGTCAGGGGTACCTAGGACCCAATCTCTCATTTGATCGATCGCGGCGTTAGCGGCAGAGGCTGCACTAGAATGACCTATGGCATTAATAACTACAGAGCCACGCTGCTGCACCGTAGGAATAAACTCATCGGCAAACCAATGCTGACCAACCAAAGGCAGAGCATCTTGGCCTTTAACTGTGGCATGATGTAAATCAGGATATTGCGTGGCTGAATGATTACCCCAGATACAGATATTCTTTATATCAGTGGTCAAAACCCCACATTTTTCTGCTAATTGACTAATGGCTCGGTTATGATCCAAGCGACTCATAGAAGAAAAGTTTTCCGCACTTAAATCTGGAGCATTTTTTAAAGCAATTAAGGCATTAGTATTAGCAGGATTACCCGTCACCAATACTTTAACATTCCGGTTAGCCACTGCATTTAAAGCCTTTCCTTGCACGGCAAAAATCTGAGCATTAATATCTAATAAATCTTTGCGCTCCATACCGGCGACTCTGGGTCTTGCACCGACCAAAAAAACATAATCGACATTCTTAAAGGCAATAGTAGGATCATCTGTGATTTCGATTCTATGCAACAAAGGACTGGCACAATCATTTAACTCCATGACCACACCCTTCAAAGCATTCATTGCGGGTGCAATTTCAAGCAAATGCAAAATAATAGGTTGATCAGGCCCTAACAATAAACCCGCTGCCAAGCGAAAAAGCAAAGAATAACTAATTTGCCCTGCCGCACCGGAAACCGCAATATGAACGGGTGTTTTCATTTATTTTCCTTTAATCCTTATCTGACAATAGAGCTTATTAGTAAGCTCCCCAATACTCGAATTCATCTTTATCGAGTACCTATACAAAAAACACGAACCCTTAGTTCATAACTTGATATTGATGCTATGAGCGGGTAACTTTAATAAATTAGGTCAATCGTATCATTCCTGCTCAGTTAAAAACACCCCGCATAGATACACAAAGGATCATTATGATGATATTTATATCAATCTCAGTCTAATTGTTTATGAGATTTCATTATGATTAGCGGGTTACGCTCATTATCGGAATTGCTCATACAGACTGCTTAATCACGGCAGAGTTTATTTAATCGGGTATAATACGACCCAAAATCGTTGCATTAACGCATAGTCACAGGTAGGTTAATGAAAAAATTGCTATTCCAATTCGACACAGACACCCACCCTTCCGTTTTCGATACGGTAGTTGGCTATGATGGCGGTGCCGATCATGTTATTGGTCATGGCGGATTGTCGCCAGAAAATATCACTGCACTCGTAGAAGGTGCTATTTTTACTCGCGCGCCCAAAGACAAAAAGAACACCGCTATTTTTATAGGTGGTAGCGATATGATGGCCGGCCAACAATTATTGGCGGCAGTACAAGCATGCTTTTTTTCCAACTTTCAAGTCTCTGTGATGCTAGACAGTAATGGCAGCAATACTACAGCAGCAGCAGCTGTTGCAAAACTTGCCGCTAGTGGCGTACTCGCTGGAAAAAATGCCGTGGTATTAGCCGGCACTGGCCCTGTAGGGCAACGTGCGGCAACTATGTTGGCTCAGGAGGGTGCTAACGTATCACTCACGGCGCGTTCTATGGAAAGAGCAGTTACTGCCTGTAATAATATGAAAGCTCGTTTTGGTGTCACCATTACGCCTATTGAAGCCTTTGATAATAATGCCCGTGCACTCGCCATAAAGGATGCTCATATTGTTTTAGCAACTGGCGCTGCCGGTGTTGAGTTGCTCAGTACTGAACAATGGCAAAATAACCCTATATTAGAAATGATCGCTGATGCTAATGCCACGCCACCTCTAGGTATAGGTGGCACTGACATGATGGATAAAGGCACAGTTCGTCATGGTAAAATCATTTGGGGAGCTATCGGTTTTGGCACTTTAAAACTGGCCTTACATCGCGCTTGCATTGCTCAATTATTTACCGATAACAACCTAGTACTGGATGCCGAGAACATCTACGCTTTAGCTAAAGAAATGGCTTAATCAATATCGGTCCTTATGAGCTATCCGGCAATCACTAACACTTCATCAGCAAGATCTGCAGCCTTAAGCATTTTTCAAGCAGGCATTAAAGCGGCTGATCCTTATTTAGCGGTTAAACGCTTTTTGAGTTCAGATGGGGCAAATATAGAAATCTTGCTAGATTTGGATGATGCTGCCCAAATTCGCACAGGACATTGGTCTAAAATCCGAGTTATTGCTATAGGTAAGGCCGCTTGCGCCATGTCAAAAGCGGCTCAGGAAATCATACCTAGGCACTTATTTTCAGCTCCTGGTCTTGCCGTGACTAATTATGAAAATGTAACCGAAGTCGCACAGACTAAAGTGATGGGTGCAGGACATCCTTTACCAGATCAAAATGGCTATCATGCAGCCCTTTGCTGCGCTGAGCAGCTTAGTCTCGCACAAAAAGATGAGCTGGTTTTAGTACTAGTCAGTGGTGGAGGTTCAGCACTCATCCCTTACCCAGTAGATGCGATTTCGCTAGAAGAAAAGATTGCTACCACTGATTTACTGCTGGCCTGCGGCGCAACTATCAATCAAATAAATTGCGTACGTAAACACCTATCTAAGCTAAAAGGTGGTGGCTTTGCTCGTCTAGCCGCACCTGCCGATGTACATGCCTTGATATTATCGGATGTCTTAGGCGATGATTTGAGCAGCATTGCCAGCGGGCCCACGGTTCCTGACCCTAGCACTTATAACGATGCCATTTCTATTTTTAACGATTACGGCATTTGGGATCGAGTACCTAGCAAAGTTCAGCAACATTTAGAACAAGGTCGTTTAGGTAATATTCCAGAAACACCTAAAACTGATGATGTTATATTTAATACCTGCACACAAACCTTAATTGGCAGCAATGCCATCAGCGTTAAGGCAACGTTTAACGCAGCAGTACAACTAGGCTACCAAACTCAGTTATATGACGCACATCTTTGCGGAGAGACTAGAGTTGCCGCAGAAGCATGGGTATTGGCCGCAAAACAATTACGCAATAACGACAACAATCACACACTGGCCTTAGTAGCTGGTGGAGAAACTACTGTCAGTCTAAAAGGCACAGGACGTGGGGGGCGCAATCAAGAACTAGCACTGGCTTTTGCATTGGCAGCCACACAGCATAACTTAACAGGCAACTGGACATTTCTGAGTGGCGGCACTGATGGTCGCGACGGCCCTACTGATGCCGCTGGCGGTATCGTTGATCAAGACAGCTTTACGCGTATGATGCAAGCGGGATTAGATCCTCAAGCCTTACTAAATAACAATGACTCTTATACGGCTCTACAAGGTTCACAAGATTTACTAATAACCGGTGCAACCGGTACTAATGTAGCCGACTTACAAATTTTATTACTTCATCCTACCGATATACCCACATTACTTTAAAATTTAGGGAACCCCATGTTTAAGAAATCTATGTCCATCTCAGGCTTTGATGATGATCTGTTCCAAGCTATGGAAGAAGAGCGTTATCGGCAAGAAGATCATATTGAACTGATCGCCTCAGAAAACTACGCTAGCCCACGGGTCATGGAAGCACAAGGGTCACAGTTAACGAATAAATATGCCGAAGGCTATCCTGGCAAACGTTACTATGGTGGCTGTGAATTTGTCGACAAAGTCGAACAACTCGCCATTGACCGCGCTAAATCTTTGTTCGCAGCTGATTATGCCAACGTACAGCCGCACTCTGGCTCTCAAGCCAATATGGCCGTATTCATGGCACTGATCCAACCAGGCGATACTATTTTAGGTTTAAGTTTGGCAGATGGCGGTCATTTAACGCATGGCGCTAAACCTAATTTTTCTGGAAAAATCTACAAGGCTATACAATATGGCTTAGCGTCTGAAAGCGGTGAAATTGATTACGCGCAAGTAGAATCACTTGCCTTAGAACACAAACCAAAATTAATCATAGCTGGATTTTCTGCGTATTCACGCGTTTGGGATTGGCAAAAATTTCGCGACATCGCTGATAAAGTCGGCGCTTACTTTATCGTCGATATGGCCCATGTTGCCGGCTTGGTCGCGGCAGGCTTATATCCTAACCCTGTACCTTTTGCCGATGTAGTCACCAGTACCACTCATAAGTCTTTACGCGGACCTCGCGGCGGACTGATCGTTTGCAAAAGCAATCCTGAAATCGAGAAGAAAATTGATTCCAGCATTTTTCCGGGTATACAAGGCGGCCCAGCGATGCATGTTATTGCTGCCAAAGCCGTCGCCTTTAAAGAAGCGATGCAACCAGAATTTCGCGTTTACCAACAACAAGTTATTAGTAACGCAAAAGCTATGGCTGAAGTTTTTATCAAACGCGGCTTTGAGATCGTCTCAGAAGGTACTGACAATCACTTGATGTTGGTTTCATTGATTCCTAAAGGCATTACCGGTAAAGCGGCAGATGCAGCACTAAGCAAAGCTCATATTACTGTCAACAAAAATGCCGTGCCTAATGACCCACAATCACCTTTTGTAACTAGTGGTATTCGTGTTGGCACACCTGCACCGACTACCCGTGGCTTCAAAGAAGCCGAAATGATAGAAATCGCCCATATGATGTGTGATGTCATGGAAAACATGGAAGACGACACCGTGATAGCCGCAGTACGTGAAAAAGTACATATCCTGTGCGCGCGCTTCCCTGTTTATAGTTAAGCTCAAGTAACTATACCCCCTTTGTAAAAAAAGGGGAGCTAAATGATTACAAGCACAAGGTATTAACAGAGGCTGTCGGGTTACGCTATCGCTAACCCGACCTACTTAGGTTCTTCGCGCGTGTAATCACACGAAATAGTATTATTTTAGGAATTACATGTCAGATATAGAAATTGCCCAGCAAGCGACCATGCGACCGATCATCGCTTTAGCTAAAGAACAATACAATATAGACCCTGAGCATTTAGAGCCTCATGGTCATTACAAAGCCAAATTATCACTAGAATATATCAATAGTTTGGTCGATAAAAAAGATGGCAAACTCATACTCGTAACAGCCATTAGCCCTACTCCCGCTGGTGAAGGCAAAACCACCACAACGGTCGGTTTAGGTGATGCCATGAACCGTATTGGCAAAAAAACCATCATGTGCCTACGTGAGCCTTCCTTAGGCCCCTGCTTTGGTGTAAAAGGCGGCGCTGCCGGTGGCGGTTATGCGCAAGTGGTGCCTATGGAAGACATCAACCTACATTTTACCGGTGACTTTCATGCCATAGGCGTAGCCCATAATCTGTTATCGGCATTGATAGACAATCACATTAATCATGGCAACAACTTAGATATAGATCCACGTCGCATACAATGGAAACGTGTGGTCGATATGAATGACCGAGCCCTGCGTAATATCGTGGTGGGCATGGGAGGCCCTGCCAACGGTTATTTACGTGAAGATGGTTATGACATCGTAGTGGCCTCAGAGGTAATGGCTATCTTGTGTTTGGCCACTAATCGCGCCGATCTTAAAAAACGCTTAGGCCGTATTATCATTGCTTATAAATCAGATCGCATCACGCCTGTTTATGCCAGTGATTTAAACGCTCAAGGTGCTATGGCCGCTTTATTAAAAGACGCGATCAATCCTAATTTGGTACAAACCCTAGAAAATAATATAGCGATCATTCATGGTGGTCCTTTTGCAAATATCGCCCATGGCTGCAATACCGTAACCGCCACTAAAACCGCTTTAAAGCTGGCTGATTATGTAATTACAGAGGCTGGCTTTGGTGCTGACTTAGGCGCTGAAAAATTTATTGATATTAAATGCCGCATGTCTGGATTAGCACCCTCAGCAGTGGTGTTGGTGGCAACCATCAGAGCCTTAAAGTTCCATGGTGGCGTGGATAAAGACAACTTAAATCAAGAAAATTTGGTGGCCTTAGAGCAGGGTTTTGTTAATCTTGAGCGCCATTACCACAATATTACCGAACACTATGGCTTACCATGTGTGATATGTATTAATCACTTCACTTTTGATAGCGACGCGGAAATTGCTTTATTACAACAACAATGTGCGGCTTTAGGCGCAACTTGTATCGTCTCTAAACATTGGGCAAATGGTGGCGCGGGCGCTGAAGACTTAGCACAAAGCATAGTTGACGTAGTCGATGCCCGTGAGCCAGGCTTTACTTATGTCTATGATGAAAACCTAAGTTTATGGGATAAAATCGAAACCATCGCCACTAAGCTTTATGGCGCAAGCGGCATTACCGCCAGCGCCAAAGTTAAAGCTCAACTCGCCGAATGGAATGCTGATTATGGAAAATTTCCCATCTGCATGGCAAAAACCCAAATGTCCTTTTCTACTAATCCTAATGCTAAAGGCGCACCCACTGGCCATACCTTAGAAATACGTGAACTCAAACTCGCCAATGGCGCTGGTTTTATCGTTGCCATTGCCGGTGACATTATGACCATGCCAGGCTTACCCAAAGTGCCTGCTGCAGAGCGTATTGATATTGATGATAACGGAAAAATAACAGGCCTATTTTAACCTAGCAGCTACCCGCTTTAAACGGGACAATCTGCCTTTCTAGGCATACTAATTATTATCCTGATTTTGAGGTTACTCATTACTTGTCCTGTTTTAAGTGTAATCAAAAATCAGTCATTTACTGGAAGATTCATGCCGACTTTTGTAACGTTCATGTCGGCTAATGGAACTTCTATGGCGACTAATAGAATATCTACGGCCGTGATTTTTAATATATTCCACGGTCATAGACTATTTTTATACTGGATTCAACCTTCGCTGAGCGGTCATGCACTGTTCGTGAACAAGCATTAGACTTCATGATATAGTCATAGACGGTTTTGTAGTCGACTATAACGGTCCCAAAAGCTTAACAGATAAATTCAAAGTCAGAATTAACGACTAGGTTTTTTATTTCAATCACCACTACACTCTATAAACATCACCAGATACAGCATGATATTTGCCTACGACCCTACCCTACTGTTACTCATCGCTCTAGCCGGCCTGTATGCGGGGACTCAAAACACCCTAGCCGGAGGCGGTTCTTTTATCACCTTCCCTACTTTATTGCTAGCGGGCTTAGATCCTTTGTCGGCCAATATCACCTCGACATTAGCCTTATTTCCTAATCAAATTACCTCTTCTCTTGCTGGGCGTAAATTAGCCGGTGGCGTAGGTAAGCTGAGTTTAAAAAAACTATTTGCACTTAGTGTCGCTGGCGGTCTGGTGGGGGCGATGTTATTGCTTAATACGCCCGTCACTTTCTTTACGCAACTGGTGCCTTGGCTAGTGCTTACCGCGACCGCACTATTCACTTGGGGAAGTTTTCGCAAAACACCACTGCATACAGCTCAAAATATGCCACTGCCTTTATTGGCCTTAGTACAATTTATAATCGGTATTTACGGTGGCTATTTCGGCGGTGGCATTGGTATTTTAATGCTGGCAAGCCTAAGCCTCGCTGGACAACAAGTGCGTATGGCAACGGCCACTAAAAACGTACTCGCCATGGCCATGAACGCTTCTGCCGTAACCTTGTTTGCTTTTTCTAGCCATGTCGATTGGCAGACTGGATTAGCACTAGCGATTGGTGGTATCGGAGGTGGATTCTTGGGCAGTTGGTTAGTACATCGCTTACCCGAAAAAGTCATGCGTGGTTTTGTGGTGTTAGTCGGCATAGCCTTAAGTACTTGGCTATTTGTGCGCTAACGAGAACTTCTATGGATAAGCCTTGCGAGAAAAATAACTTCTTAATCGAGCATACTGAGGTAATCAGACATAGCTATCAACACTGGTTATTAGACGAATTGATTGCAGGAAGCGCCTCTGAGCTAGACTTTGCAAAACAGTTATTTGAAGCTGACTTTGCTGTGGTCACTCATAATACGGCAGCCGATCCTATCTTTAATTATGCCAACCAAAAGGCCTTAGAATTATTTGAATTTGATTGGCAAGGCTTTACGCGTTTGCCATCAAAATACTCTGCAGAAGCCGTTAATCAAAGTGAGCGCGAGCGCTTATTAGCATTAGTCACAAAAAATGGCTATATCGATGATTATGAGGGCATTAGACTGTCAAACACTGGTAAACGCTTTATTATTAAAAATGCAGTGGTATGGAATTTGGTTGATAAACATCAAGTCTATCAAGGCCAAGCCGCCTGCTTTAATCAATGGCGCTATTTATAGCAAGTTACGTTCTACTTATTTTGTACTAGCCGTTATAGCTTAAAGCTCTTTTTTCATCACTGGAAATTGCAGAACTCCGCCATTGCTTAGGCATTTTCCATGCATTCAACCATGCAAGCCATTCGGAAGCAGGCATGGGCTTTGCGATACCATAACCTTGGAATTGGTAACAACCTAATTGCATTAAAGCTACACCATGTTCAATAGACTCAACCCCTTCAGCAATCACTAGTCTACGAAAAGAATGAGCTAAACCAATAACGGCTTGTACTAAAGTCCTATCTTCTTCGTTATCAAGCATGTCACAAACAAAGCTACAATCAATTTTTATAGCTTGTACAGGAAGCTGTCTAAGGTAACTCAAAGAACAATAACCTGTACCAAAATCATCCAATGCTACGCTAACGCCGAGTTCCTGACAGGCTTTAATCAAGCATGCAGCTTTTGTTAAATCAGTTAATGCCTCAGTTTCTAATATTTCTAACTCAAAGTTTTCTGGATTTATCTTGGAATAACGTTGTAAAGCACGACTAAGTTGCTCTACGAAACCCTCGGTTTGTAAAGATAACGCCGTAACATTAATACTAACTTTAAGTTGCAAACCACATTTCAGCCAGTTAGTCATATGAGCAAGAGCCTCATTAATCACCCAAGCATCCAACTTAAGCATAAACTCATGTTGAGCGATTTGAGGTAGAAAACTGTCAGGCGCCATTAATCCAAGCTCAGGATGTTTCCAACGGATTAAAGCTTCTGCGCCAAAGACTATGCCTTTTTGAACATCAACTTTCGGCTGAAAAAACAAGCAAAACTCCCCATTTTCAATAGCCAACTCAAGACGTTGAATCAAGCCTCGATAAACTATAGCCTGTTCCATTATGCCTTGTTGCTCAGTATGTAGCTGATTCAGAAAATGAAAATCATCAGCATAACGATATAACTGTTGCTGTAGAATTTCAATCTCGCTTAATTCCAACATTTTATCGAGTATCGGGGATTCCATCACTAGGCCAAACCTAACGTTAAGATAAAGTTACACTTGCAAATACTAAGTTATACTAATAACTGTAAGCGCTATCAACTTCGAGACATCAAAGCAAGATGAGAAAACACTGTTAGATCGGTTTGTAGCCGCTATTGTTTTTATTAACTCACTTGCATCATAATTAAATATCAATTAGTAATAATATAATGATAAGGTTAATATTATACACTCTCTTTATTTATATTTAGAATGTCCGTTATCTATTACAAAATGATTAATTAAGCCAGCATGAAAAAAATATTAATAGTCGATGACCAAGTTCTCATTAGAAAACTAATAACCTTAACGCTGGGGAAAAAATATCATATCGTAGAAGCGTCGAATACTGACGAAGCCAGTCTAATGCTTGAGCAAGAAGCGCCTGACCTAGTCGTGCTAGATATTATGATGCCAGGCATCAATGGACTTGAATGGTTAGCGATGGTAAAACGCCATAATAAAAATCCATCCCTAAAAATTATCTTACTCAGTGCTAGGGGACAAACTGCTGATATACACCTTGGTCTTGCAACAGGTGCTGACGCCTACATCACAAAACCATTCAGTCCTATTGATCTAATTTCCAAAATCTCTACTTTATGTATAGAATAGATCAATATTACTTAACTATTATTTCAAGTTAATAATCATAATTTATAAAAACACCTTACAAGCTCTTATAATTACAAGGATTAAGCCAAATTGCGCCATAAAATTGCTCTTACTGCACTCAACTTAATGACTACTCACGACGTAGCACAAAAACTAGGTGTTACCATCCGCTCTGTGCAACTATGGGTGGAACAAGGCTTACTTGAAGGATGGAAAACACCGGGTGGTCATCGCCGTATTACTACAGAATCATTTGATCGTTTTGTCTCAAGCCAAGAAATCGATATCACACCCTCTGTTAATGTCGACGCGCAATTAAGAGTTGTTGCAGTTGAAGACAATGAAGCGATGCTAAAATTATATAATTTTACTGTTCAATCTTGGCAACTACCCATCAAATTAGATTGCTTTACTAATGGCTTTGAAGCACTTATTAATATTACCCAAGATATCCCTGACGCGTTGATTATCGACCTTAATATGCCCGATATGGATGGCTTTGCTATGTTGGATGCTTTAAACAAGTCGAATATTTTAAATCAATTAGCTATTATCGTGATCAGCGGCTTATCTAATGAAGAAATCCTAAGTCGTGGTGGCCTTCCACCTAGAGCAAGAATGTATAGCAAAGATCAAATTCCTTTTGCAGAAATGAAAGAATTTATGCGCGGCTTACTCGATAATAAAAACAGCTTAAAAGCCAAAAATTGAAACTATGTTCAAATTGAAGGCCGATAATAACTTTGAACTGAACTACTATATCAACACCGTGTTTCCTTTTTATGCCCAAGTTATTACCAGCACTGCACTTGCGGCTCAGTTGAATCAATAACTCTATAATGACGCATGACAGCCCCTAATGAGCCACAAGTCCAAGTAAATTATTATTTGTTCGAAGACCTTAAGGCCTCAGACAAACGTTATCGGTCACTCCTAGACAACCTAGCTGAAATAGTATTTTCATTGGATCAGCACTATTGCCTAACTTATGTAAATTGCGCCTTTGAAAGACTCTTACACTATACCCTAGATGATTGCCTGGGTAAGCCAATAACACAGTTTATAGCTGAGCATGACCATGCCAACTTTACAAATGCTCTAGACACCCATACAGCAACTACCAACCTAGCTTTTAAGTTTATTAGTAAAAACGGCAGCCTGTTTGACATGGAACTACACTCCAGTATTCATGACACCACAAACCTAACCGGACTGTTAATTGATGTTACCGAACAAAATCAATTAGCCATTTTTTCTAAAGAAAACCAAAAGCGCTTAGAGAAATTAATAGAGACCACTGAAGATGGCTTTTGGGACTGGAACTTACACACTAACTCCATCTATTATTCTGATCGCTGGAAAGCGATGCTGGGTTATGAGCCGAATGAAATTGGCACAACATTAACTGAGTGGAGCAATAGAGTCCATCCAGATGACTTAGAGATTGCGCTCAAAGCACATAAAGAATATTTTGAAGGTAAAACTGCCAATTACGAATGTCTAATAAGAATGCGTCATAAAGACGGTAGCTGGAAATGGATATTGACTCGAGGCACAATGCCTGACTACGACCAAGATGCCCCCAGCAGCATCATAGGCACCCATACTGATGTAACACCCATCAAATTGGCAGAAGAACAACTTAAAATAACCGAACAGAACTTAAAAACCATCCTAAACGGCCATCCAGACGGCATAATTTGTATTAACGAGCTACAGAACGTCCATTTCATTAATGACACCTATTCTAAAATAACTGGCAATAGCCATGAAATAGTCATTAATAGTAGCCTTCATGACTTAGCCTCTCAGCTACTGATTAAATATAATGATGAAAATCTACTCATAAACGCACTTACTTCGTCTGAGCCTAGTGAGCTACTATTAAAATCGAGACACCACTCAACAACAATTAAGCTAATCATATCCACTTGTCAAAATGACTACATTCATAAGATTCTTTATTTTAGAGATATTAGTAGCGAATACGAAGTCGATCGCATGAAAAGTGAATTTCTAGCGACGGCTGCTCATGAATTGCGCACCCCTATGGCTAGCATCTATGGCTTTTCTGAGCTATTACTAAATAATGAATATGATAAGGAAATTACAGTGGATATTGTCAGCACTATCCATGAACAAGCGAAAGCTCTAACCTACATGATTAATGACTTACTAGATCTAGCTCGAATTGAAGCGCGTATGGGCAAAAACTTTATCATGAAAGAACAGACAGTTGAAGCCGTTATTGAACATGCGATTAAATCATGTGAAGGATTTGCAGGTACTGAAAGAATTTATTTTCAGCACAGTAAAGCTTTACCTAAACTCGTTTTCGACACAGCGAAAATTAATCAAGCCTTATGTAATATACTAAGTAACGCTTGCAAATACTCACCCGAACATAGCCCTATCTATATCACTATTAATCATAGTACCTTTGGCAACAAAAACTATTTAGGCATTAAGATTCGTGACCAAGGAATGGGTATGACAGCTGAACAAAGCAAGCACCTTTTTGATCGTTTTTGGCGAGCCAATCTTAGCGGACTAATTGCCGGCACAGGACTTGGAATGTCTATCGTTAAAGAAATTATCGACACCCATCACGGGCAGATTGAAGTAATTAGCAAACCAGACCAAGGCACCTCAATTACTGTATGGCTCCCGCTAATGATAGAGACTTGTGACAACCTTGATTCCCTTAAAAAACAAGACAATAACGGTTTGGCTAATGCTAATTTACAATCGAAGCCATCGACATTACTTAATGAAATATACGACAAACTCATTAATAGTCAGTTTATTTTCAATAGTCAATTGATCACATTACAAGCTGAGCTAAGCGAGTCAAAGCAAGTTGCTTTTCAACTGTTTAATGTAGCCGTCAAAAACTTTGATTACTCCGCCGCGCTATTTCTAATCGAGAACCTAAAATGATACCTCTCATTACCAAGCCCAAAATTTTAATCGTTGATAACTCACCTGATTATATTGAAACTTTAGCTGACATTTTACAGGATCAATATGAACTTTATGTCGCCAAAAGCGGAGAACAAGCATTACTCATTGCTGAGAGCGGTGTACCACTCGATTTAATTTTATTAGATATAGTGATGCCTAATGGCATCAGCGGCATGGAGGTCTGCCAGCAATTAAAATCTAATCATGCAACCGCTCATATTCCAATATTGTTTGTAACCGCGCTGACCGATGAGCAAGATGAGTTACTGGGCTTTAATTTAGGCGCTGCAGACTATATAACTAAACCAGTTCGTCCGGCTATTGTTAGGGCGCGCGTCAAAACTCACATACTCTTAAAAAAACAAACCGAACAACCGACTTATTTAGCATTCATCGATCAATTAACTTTAATTCCTAATCGTCGTAATCTCGACGAATTACTGAGTAATGAATGGACGCGTGCTAAACGTAACAAAACAGCTATCTCTGCATTGTTAATAGATATTGATCATTTTGCCGCCTTCAACGAACACTATGGAAAAAGACGGGCTGACGAATGCTTACAACAAATAGCGCAGTCACTTAATTCAAACTTAAAACGATCTAGTGATTTCATTGCTCGTTTTGGAGGTGAAGAATTTATAGTCATTTTGCCTGACTCTGATGCTAGCCAAGCAAAACTGATTGCTGAACGTCTACTGACGAATGTTACTGAGCTGAATATTCAACACGAACACTCCATAACGGCACCGCTACTTACAGTGAGCATCGGCGGGGTAACCTCTGTACCGTCAAACAATGACAACACTATCAGCGCCCTCCTAAATAACCTTGATACTCAATTACTACGCGCTAAAGCAGGCGGAAGAAATCAAGTTTGCTTTGCTGATTAAAGTTGCATTGCTTTGTTTACAGGCCAATTTAATGCTTCTAGTGCCTGCAAACGCTCAGGCGTACCGATATCCATCCAAAACCCTGAAAACTGCTGTCCAGTAACGCGACCTACTGCGATAGCGGTTCGTAATAAAGGCCCTAATTTACGGCTACCGACCGCCAGTCCTTTAAATAAATCTGGATGATAAAGACCGATACCACTAAAGGTAAATTGCTCTGAGAGATGCTCACGAACACGACCTAAATCATCAAGACCAAAATCACCTTGTAAATGATGGGCTGGATTATCTATAAGCACTAAGTGCGCTAAATCAGGCGCTAAGTTTTTAAGTTGAGCATAAGGAAAATCAGTAGCAATGTCTGCGTTAACTACTAAAAACACATCCTCCCCCAACAAAGGCAAAGCATTGATGATGCCACCAGCCGTTTCTAAACCCAACTCACCTTCTGGTGAATACTGAATACTGGCACCATAACGTTGACCATCACCCAGATAATCAACAATTTGTTGACCCAAATGCGCGTGATTAATCACAATATCAGCAAAGCCAGCTGCCACTAATTGACTAATGGTATGTTCAATAAGGGCATGGCCCGCAACCTTTAGCAAAGGCTTAGGTGTATGGTCGGTTAAGGGTCGCATTCTCTCGCCGCGACCAGCAGCTAAAATCATCGCCTTCATAATGAATGACTCTGTCTAAATGTTTCATGAACCGGCACGACCTGCTCCTGTAAGAAATCTGAAAAAGCCGACAACTCTGGGTAGTCGGCACAAACAGCCAACACATAAGTTAGAGTGCGCGGAATATCATTAAGATAAGTTGACTTGCCATCTCTCAAATGTAATCTTGAAAAAATACCGATGGCTTTAAGATGCCTCTGTAAACCCATCAAATCAAACCAGCGTTTAAATTGTTCTGGACTTACTGCAATTAAATCTAACCCGACTAAACGCTGATAATAGTCGTTGCGCCAACGTTCAATGAGTTCCGGCGACCAACTAATATAACAATCACGCAATAAAGACACTAGATCGTAAGTGATAGGACCAATAACGGCATCTTGAAAATCGATGATCCCCGGAGAGTCATCGGTCAAAAACATTAAGTTCCGCGAGTGATAATCTCTATGAACACACACACGAGGTTGATCTAAAGCTGAATTAATCAGCACCTCTGACAAATGAGCCCATATTTCAGCAGGAATAGGTGTATCTAAGCATTCATGTAAAAACCATTCTTCGAAAATACCTAGCTCTCGTTGTAATAATGCTTCGTTATAAGCGGGCAAGTCGCAGTGCTCTGTCGATGTTTGCGACTGCATTAATAACAAAGCATCGAAGGCGCTACTATACAACGCTGTCGCATTTTCTAAGGTCAACTGATCTAAAAAACATTGCGAGCCAAAATCTTCCAGCAATAAAAATCCTTCCACGGTGTTTTGTTGAAAAATAATCGGTACATTAACCTTGATCTGAGCCAGCAATTCAGCAACACGAATAAAGTTCTCGGTATTTTCTTTATCAGGCGGCGCATCCATGACTACAAAAGAGCCTTCGGGGGTTTTAATTCTAAAATAGCGTCTAAAACTAGCATCGCTAGAGGCCAATTGGCAGGAATCCACTATCATTAATAAGTCGTTTTCTAGCCAATCGAGCAGTGATATTGTTCTTAAATCGTCGAACATCGTTATATTTGAATGAGTTTAGTTATAATGCTGGGATGAATTGAGGTAAAATGCTGCATTAGCATTCTATTCCATTTACGTTCTGTAACGCCACTAAACTTAATGCCGCCTATGCTTCGCCGTTTATTTCTGGTTTTTTTACCTTCCTTAGTTGCCTCAGTCAGCCATGCCAACGATGCCTCGTGGAATTGCGAGCAAAACAAAGACAGCAAAGAATGGGTCTGCGTAGGTGAAAAAAAAAAGCTAGCGACTGCTGAACCCACCCCGACACCCGTAAAAGCAGAACCCATTAAAGCTCCTGCAACAGGAACGGTAACTATAGAAGACATGTATCCGGTTAAAGCTGCCGATACTGAACCCGTAAAGTCAGTCAACATAGAACCAACGCCCGTCATTAAACCCATTAGCCCAGTGCCTGTTGTTATTAGTCAACCTGAGCCTATAGAAGCAAAACCGACCAGCCCAGCCGCTATCGTACCTATTCAAGCCAAACCCGCGACAGCCAGTAAACCCAATACAACAAAATCGCCTGCTGTCCTGCCATTACCAGCCGCCACCGCAAGTAATAATAACCAGCGCTCAGGATGGAGCTGCGGCTCTAGCTCAAAGAAAGCTACGTGGGATTGCCAGCCTATTGGAACTGAAGCAAACGCTAGCACAGCTGAACAACAAATCAGTCCAGTGCTTGTCGGCGCTGAAGTAGTTCACAACAATGAGCCTGAAACTTTTGAAAAGCCCATGATGAGCTTATTGAATCCTGCCTTTAATCATCAACAAGAGCAAGTCTTTAGCACACTGACCTCGCAACTGCCTTATGATCCTTGGGAAAATTGTGGCTATGGTCCTACCAAAAAGCGTAACTTTATTTCTTCTGCAAATCTACGTGAAGTCACGCCTTTAGATGTTAAATCTAATTTTGCTGAAATCTTTGACAATGAAATCAGTGATTACTCAGGTAATGTACTGATTAATCGCGCCGATCAACACTCTATTTCACACATCGCCAATTACGACAACGTCTCAGATGTTATGAATTTAGAGGGCGATGTTTATTATCATGAAGATGCACTAGCCTTACATACCGAAGCGGCCACTATCAACCTAGCCAATGATCAAGCCAAACTTAGAGATGTAGAATTCATTTCACCGACGACGCCCTTAAGAGGCTTTGCTGAATCCTACTTTCGTAAAAGTAAGACTTTATCTCAATATACCAATGTTTCTTATACTACCTGTCGTCCCGGCAACCAAGATTGGGTGATACATGCTTCTGAATTAGAAATGAATAAGGTAACGGGCCAAGGTACAACTAAAAATACTTGGATAGAGTTCAAAGGCACACCAGTACTTTATACACCTTACTTATCTTTCCCTATCGACGACAGACGACTCTCTGGCTTTCTTTCACCCACTTTCAGTAGCACACGCTACAGTGGTATGTTGATAGCAGCACCTTATTATTGGAATATTGCCCCTAATTATGATGCTACTTTAACACCTAGGGAATTATCATCCCGAGGTCCGTTAATGGCAGGTAAATTTCGATACCTAACAGAACAATCTACAGGTAAATTAGCGGCAGAATACATGCCTAATGACAGCCAATTAAACACCTCACGATATTTACTATCATTACAAAACAAATCCATTATTAATCCTGCATTAAGTTCAAACATGGATTTGAACTTGGTCTCAGATTCTACTTATATTGCCACCACAGGTACCGCCTTAAGCTTTACAAACTACAATTACTTAAGAAGCTACGCCAACGTCAATTATAATAAATATGGTTTTAACTTTATTGCTGCAGCGGATAGTTACCAATCGATAAATGCTGCGACACCTAATACTGCACTACCTTATAGAAGATTGCCGCAGCTTAACCTTAATTATGCTCATGACTTTAGTGGCTTACCAATACACACTGAAATACAAAATGAGTTTGTGGATTTCCAGCATACTAATAATATCGTTGAAGGTCAGCGTATTAACACGCGTCCGTCTATCAGCATGCCATTACAAACAGCCAGTACATTTTTTACACCTAAACTTTCTTTACAAGAAACTGATTACACACTTAATAATGGAGCAGCTAGCTCCCCAGCCGCTTTAAGCAGAACGCTACCTACTTTTTCTGCAGACTCTGGCCTGTCTTTAGAAAGAAATGTCAATATAGCCAATTCGACTTTTGTACATACCGTAGAGCCACGTTTATTTTATTTATACGTCCCTTCGGTCAATCAAAACAATATACCTGTGTTTGATTCTGCACTGTACGATTTCCAGTTTAATACCATGTTTAGAGAAAATAGCTTTAGTGGTAGTGATCGCATACAAGACGCCAATCAAGTGACTACCGCTCTCACCTCTCGTTTAGTGGATGATAACACCGGTTTAGAACGCCTTAAATTGAATGTCGGGGAGATTTTCTATTTTCGAGACCGCCAGATTGGAGTACCAACGGCACTATCTAATGGCAACGTCGTTAATATGGGAGCATCTAAGGATGCAGAATCTAATATAGTGACAGAATTATCTAGCGAACTGACCAAACAAATATCAGTTAACACCGGTGCGCAATGGAGCCCTATACGAAATGACATTGAAAGAATAAAAGCCAATATCCATTTTAGAAACCAAAGTAATGAGCTATTTAACATCGGCTATCTCTATAGAAAGAACCCTTTAATTCCCGATGGTAGCAACAACATTAGCCAAGGTGACACCTCTTTCCGTTGGCCTATCGCCAAAGATTGGCATCTATTAGGACGAATGCAATATTCTTTACTCTATCAAGAGATTCAAGATAGCTTCATCGGCGTAGAAAAAGAAAACTGTTGCTGGCGTTTTCGAATTCTAGCTAGGCATTACATGAACAACGTGACGATTATCAATAATCAAGCCGTAGTCGCAACCACTGGCACAACAGTGCCTGGTTCTAGTCAAGACGGTGTGTTCTTTCAAATAGAACTGAAAGGCTTAACCGGCTTTGGTGATGATGTTGATCAGTTCTTACAAAAAAGTATTTATGGTTTCCGGAAAACTCAAAAAAATGATTTATAACGCTACGATGAAAAATACCCTGATGCCATTATTGCTAGGCACGCTCTTATTCAGTTATTTTCCTGCACAGGCTGAAGTACTGGGTAAAATAGCCGCCGTTGTAGAAGAGGATATTATTCTCGAACAAGAACTCGATAAAGAAGTGGCTACCATTTCACAAAGAATACGTGCCGGTAATACACCCGCGCCACCAGAAGCCGTTTTACGTAAACAGGTGCTGGAAAAAATGATCATGGATAAACTCCAGCGGCAATTAGCCGAAAAAGCAGGCATTAATGTCAGCGAAGATCAAATTGCCAATTCTGCTGCGGATATTGCGCAAAGAAATAATATGTCTCTGGAGCAATTTAGAGCCGAACTGGAAAAGCAAGGCATGCCTTATAAGACTTTTTTAGATAATATGCGCAATGAAATTGTCATCAACCAATTACGCAGTCGGGAAATTGGTGGGCGCATTAAGGTAACAGATCGCGAGGTCGAACATTATATAGAAACACAAGGCAAATCGGGTGCTGAAAATGTGCAATACCATTTAGGCCATATCCTGATTGCACTTAAAGAAGGTGCATCTGCTCCAGAAATACAAAAAGCCGAAGCTAAAGCGGATCATCTGGTTAAAGCCTTACGTGCTGGACAAAGCTTTACTCAAGTCGCCATGAGTGAATCAGAAGACGATAATGCTCTAAAAGGTGGGGACTTAGGCTGGCGCACTATCAATGATGTACCGACCTTGTTTGCTCATAAGGTCAGCCAAATGCAAGCCGATGAAGTGTCTGATCCTATCCGTAGCCCTAGCGGCTTTCATATCCTTAAAATGTTAGAAGTTAAAGGTTTAGATAGCCACGTGACTACTCAGACTAAAGTGCGTCATATTTTAATCAAAACCAATGAGTTAATCGATGATAACGAAGCAAAAAACCGACTACAAGCTTTACGAGATCGGATTGTCGATGGTGATGACTTTGCTAAATTAGCACGCGCTAACTCAGACGATAAAGGCTCAGCCATCAAAGGTGGTTCGCTAGACTGGGTGAGCCCAGGTGATTTGGTTAAGCCCTTTGAGGAGACTATGAATAAACTGGCTATTAATGAATTAAGCGAGCCTATACAATCACAATTTGGTTGGCATTTAATTCAAGTACTAGACCGTAAAGCTAAAGATGATAGTGAAGAACATAAAAAGAATCTAATCCGCGACGCCATACGTAAACGTAAAATTGAAGAAGAAACCGAACTTTGGATGCGTAGACTTCGAGACGAAGGTTTTGTGGAAATTTATCCATAACTTAATAAAACGACCACACTATATACAGAGAATAGCCGTTGAAAGATCAATTACAACACATTTTAAGCAACTCTAACTTAGATGCTAATCGTGCCTTAATCCGTAAACTTTGCACTGATCTAAAAATTGATAACTTAACCTGTGCAGCGGCTTTACTCACATTAGTACCCGCTGATGAAAAAGTGAAGCAAGCATCGCAGCCTTTAGAACCAGAGCCAAGCACATCTACTTTAACAACAAGTACTGTAGCTACGGGCATCAAAATGATTCGTTATCGACTTGATGTGGGTAGTAAACAATTGGTTACTGCCGATCAACTTAGAAAGCTATTGATTGAAGAGTCTGGCGTAGACAAAAACAATATCAACAATATTCATATTCATAGTTTATATACACTCTTAGAATTACCCGATGAAATGCCACCTGATATATTTCTACATTTAAAAACAGTAGAAATTAATCAGCATAAACTCGATATTAGACGTGTAAAAACCAATAATAAAAGACGGGGAAATAACTATATTCGAAGAGGACGTAAGCGTGACAGCAAACCTAATAGCTCAGAAACGAATACCAGCACCCAATCGACTGATTAAACAATTTAAGATCAATGAAGCGTTTATTTAAATGACCCACTCAGTCTTACAAACGACCCATACAGAGCAAACGCAACCCATTCTAGGTTGGCGCGAATGGGTAAGCTTACCCGAACTTAATATTGAACACATTAAAGCTAAAATAGACACTGGCGCAAGATCTTCGGCTTTACACGCCTTTGCTATAGAACCCTATCGCAAAGCGGGTCAGCGTTGGGTTATGTTTGCAATACATCCCCAGCAAAATAATACAGATATTATAATTGAATGCCATGCGCCCATTAAAGATAGGCGCATGGTATCTGACTCTGGTGGCCATAAACAGCGCCGCTATGTGATAGAAACGTCGATATTACTCGGTTCAGCCATTATTACCGCTGAAATGACACTGACCAATCGAGATAGCATGTTGTTTCGTATGTTAATAGGTCGCACCTCTTTAAATGATCGTTTTTTAATTGATCCTAGTGCATCCTATTGCCAGGGAAAACCCAGTTCATCATCAACCTTATAATGATAATTACTGGTATTGCTCGGTATGTTGTGCAATCGACTATCACTTATTGCACCCGACCCTCGCTAATGTGAACCCACCTTAAGGGTTAAGCACATGAAATGGAAGTGTCATATAACGTTTCAGGGGCAATATCGAGGTTTCCTGGCCAGCAAACAGTTCCGAAAGCGATATACGCCTGTTTAAAATAGTCTAGGTTTTTTAACCTCACGAAAACACCACGCTCCAAGTAAGGTCGCGCATCAAATAATCGATGCGAGCCATCATCAAACCATAATTCCAAAAAAAAATTGTCTCGAGGCACTACACGGATAACTGACTCCATCAGACCACCTCAGCGCAAAGGATCAATAGAAAAAGGCGCTTGCCCATTCACGGCTAATTCCCAGTCCGCTAATAAATCTTCGCGATGAATTTCGATCCACGCCTGTACCATTCTAACTTTTGACTGGGAGCAGTATTGATCCATCAAGAATAGAGAACGAGGCATCCTGACCTTGATACTTAGCATGAATATGGGGCAACTTATGACGTTCATCGTCATAGAAATAGAGGTATATAATAATACCGTAGAACATACTTATGGCTGGCATAGCTTAATTCCTTATTAACTTTAGAATGGTAAGCTCAAAAAACAATACACGTTATTGGCTTTTTTATTATACAGATAGTAGACATAAGAAAATCCCATATAACAATGTTGCACATTATAATATATGAGCTTAAGAATCCCCCACGATATTAATGGCTTAAAAATAAATATAACGTGTATCTAATTTCAGTTATTCATAAACAGTAAACCATCCCCCCCTTTTTTTAAATTGGACTGCGAAAAACATTCAACCTAACCCACTCGGCCTAGGTAACAATTTCATCGGTTAGATTGTCCCGAAGCACTTTAATATTTTTAACATTGACAACCATTAATGGGTAGATCGAATTTAATAACGTTTACTATAGAAATGGTTGCTTTAGATAAGTTGAGCGATTAAATATTATAAACGCTGAACGCCAAACTTAGCTCGTCGACCGTAGCATCGATGTAGCAAAGCGACATTGAGAATTTACAGCACTCCGACGCCTATGCTGGTCGGGGTTTGAAACCCCGACCGAAACGTTTGCATGCTACAATAACTTTCGAAATCTTAAACATTAAGAACGGGGTTGAAAACCCCGTTCCGCTTGAGTTTATTTGATAACAGAAGATGAATGCGATGAGTATTTCAGATATGGACTATCTTTTAATATTACTTATTTTATTTATTTATTTACTTATTTATTACCACTGCTTTTGTTGGCTTTTACTTTGATAGGTAGCTTATAAAATCTTAAAATTCATGCAAGTATTTCTACGTATATCTTTTAGGTTTTTAATTCTCTAAAATGACCTAATTTAATTTATTGACCTTGAAAAAATGTAGATATAGAATATTTATTAATCGCTAATTCAATTAACAATAAGTAAGTCGTTATGAATGCATTAAGAAATGAAACCCATCTACCCCACATCATTGAACGCAGATCTGGCAAAAAAGTAAAAAAAAACCGATATTCTTTTGATTTTATTAAACGATTAGAAGAATTAAGGGAATTAGAAAACAAAAGAATCAATGATTTCTTAAAATAAGAAATACCAGCCAAAACTACAATGCAATTCTTCTAAACAAGAGCATGTCTAGTCTAAATTCGGCAATCAATAGTCTTGTTATCTTTTTTTGTGGAAGATTCTTAACCACAATTCGAATTTTTTAGCCTTCATCTGCCGCCCCCCCCCCTAAAGCACTGACTGCCAAAAAGAATCCTATCGGCTTATAATAAATAAGAGTACAGTCAAGTTTAGAATTATGAAGTAGAGTTATTTCATCAACCCATAAAAAATGGATAATATCAGATTTCGACATTAACAAGCTCCGCCAATAAGTTTATATCAATTGATAGGTAAAGTGGTCCCCTGTTCTTAATACAATTCAAAATTCTATATCAGTGGCCATTAATCGGAATTGATTAAGTGTTATACATTAATTTAATAAAGGGGCGACGCACGAAACGAACTATAAACTACGCTAATGATTTTATTTTATCGCAACATTTCAATTAGTTAGAATCTTAGATAGGGCCCTGTCATGATAATAACCGTTCGATCCGATATAGGTGCAGGATCTAGAGGGTCTGCTGAAGGAGTTACTGTATTATTAGACTTGTCTGAGCAATCGGGTATAGCTGATCAGCTAGAAAAGAAAGACTGTGAGGTTTTATTTGCAGAAGGTTTTACCTCTGTTTATGCTAAGAACATTGAAAAAGTTCTTCATATCTGCGAAGCGGTCTGTGGCGAAGTTTATGCCTCATTAAGATCTGGATATTTTCCAATTGTAATTTCAGGCGATCATAGCAGTGCGACCGGAACAATTGCAGGGATCAAAAAAGCCAAACCCGAATCAAGACTGGGAATTATATGGATTGATGCTCACGCTGATTTACATACACCGTTTACATCGTCTTCCGGCAATATGCATGGCATGACATTAGCGGCTTCCTTGGGACTAGACAACGTAGCATGTTTTTTAAGAGATCCAGATAAGACGACCTTGGATTTTTGGTGGCGTTTTAAACGGATTGGGGGGCTTATTGAAAAGATCAGGCCTTTAGATATTGTTTATGTAACATTACGTGATTTAGAAGAACAAGAATCTCGACTCATTGAAGAACTTGGTATACGGGTCTTTTCGACAGAAGAACTGCGGGAGATCAAAGAAAAAGCTCTCGGCACTTTGATATTAGAATATCTAAAAGACTGCACTGATATTTACCTATCATTTGATACCGATAGCTTAGATGGGTCTATTTCAAAAGGAACGGGTCTTCCTGTAGATAATGGAATTATGCCAACAGAAGCTGAAGAGCTTATCTGTATTATTTTAGAAGATCCAAGAGTGCTCTGTTTTGAAATTACCGAACTTAATCCTCGTTTTGATATTAATCATGCGACGACAACGATGGTATATAACATCTTAGAAAAAGCACTGGGTATATTAAAAACAGTACCTAGGCCTAGTTTTCACTAAAGCGGGAAAACTTATGTTTCGGATGACTTTAAAAATAACCTAATTATTCAATGTCTGTTCCTACTAATGCTGCTATATAGTAGGCGGCATCAGGTGTATTTTCTTGCATATAAGCAAACTTAAGATTTTTCTATGCAAGTTTTGCGCATTGGCAAGACGTTCAATATTTTCTTATAATTGATGTTCAAGTTTTTAAATAAATACTGCATCTTCATTTAAGAAAATTACTATTTATTAGAATTTATCCTCTGCGTTGTGGTACTAACCGATATGTCTTGTGCTTAAGATTGCAGATATTTATAAATATTTAAGCTTAACTAGATATCTTTCCTAAATATGACTCTAAGTGAATCATAGTGGGTAAGCCGTCATTCCGGCATGGACTGCCGGAAACCAGTTGCCATGGATGGC
>QVQF01000234.1 GCA_003584895.1 Methylococcales bacterium | reverse complement strand
TAGCTATTTTACAAGATTAACTTTAACGCTGTTTTTGCTGACTAGTTGGTCATTTTTTCAAGCTGTTTTACACACTATGGATTCTCTTCTATGCCTGTAAAGAAAGGCTAGTTTTTAGAACTCTTGGATCTTTTTTCTTTAGTACGGTTATTAAGATAAAACTAACTAGCGACAAATAATGTCGAATTGAAATAGATCTAAAAGATAGATAGATGTTAATGTGCAAATAGTCGGCTCAACGGTTTTAACCGTATACTAGTAAATCGTTACCACTAGCCGAGTAATCTGATGAAAGACTGTATGGATAAATTTAATAAAAACTGTTTATTATCTTTAATAGTCGTTATAGGTGTTTTAAATGTAAACCAAGTATTTGCTCTAGATGGCTATCAAGCCCCACTAGAAACTATAAAAAACATAGAGCAGCCTGACCCACTCATAGCATTAAATGCCTCTTTTCGCAGCGCCTATGCTGATCTTCGCAGTCAACTACAAGCCACACAGACGCCTGTCATTATTCAAGTTGGTGACAAAATTATTCTTTTCAACAAGGGTATGCGCACTGAGTCAATGGCTATTAGCCCCCGCTATACTGAACTTAAAACTATTGCTCATTTACCGTTAGCTTTATATGTGATGCTAAGCAATGAAACTAACAAGGTAATGACAGATGTCCAACTGGATAAATTGCGTGACTATCGCACACTCATCGGATCGGTAAGCAATGCACTCGCAACGCTTAACTTTAGCTCTGAACAACTTGATCGCCAAGGGCGGCTCATTAAGCGATCACTATCCTTAATTGATACTGTTTTGAGCCATAAAATAATCTCGAAAGATGCCTTACACCAATTTACCCTTAGTCAACGCGACGATTGCCTTGCTAATATGTCCGATGCGGCTGAAGAGCAAATTAATACCTTGGACCACCAGTTTAAATCCTGGGTAAAAGATATGACACCGGAAGAAAGACAACATATACGGGTTGTTGTTGGCGCTTCTCATATGCCTCGCATCGGTAATCTCGCTATGCAATATTTTTCAGCTGCATTGGCTGAGAATTTTGAGGGTCGATATGTAGAAGAAGGCAGTAGTAAAGATAATAGCTTTCGTCTTATATACGGTGAAAATGTCTTTGATGAAGAAAAAGCATTGCGTTTACTGGGAACACATCTGATTGATGCTGATATAGGCACTAATTTCTTTAATGATGCCCAAAGGATGCATCGGGATTTATTAAGCGATGCCGCTGAAAAGATTATTGGTAAGAAAATAAAGTCAAAAGAAATAGTACCTCTGCAATAACAGCAGAACTGTTAAGAAAATAAATCTTACTTATAAAGCTCTGCGGCTTGCTGATGACGAGTTGCCATAAGTTCACGAAGGACTAAAGGTGAGGGGATCTCAATATCAGGACCAAAGCTACTGAGCCACCGTTGTAATTGGGGTGTATGCAGCACTTCTGCTGTGATTTTAAGTGTTTGTAGATCTAGTCGCTGTAAAACAGCATCTAACATTGACCATCTTCAGGATTGGTTTTTTATTAGTTAATGTTTATTAAAACAGTATGTTATAGATTTTACAAGATCAATTTTAACGCTGTTTTTGCTGACTAGTTGGTCATTTTTTCAAGCTGTTTTACATTATTGCATATTGATACTATCTGGGAATTTGCTGAGATGGCGCGTTTTCGCGACAACCTAGTTGCCAATTTAGGGCTTGACTTGAAAGTCCATAGCAATTGGTCCGTGTTGGCAGCGAACTTACAATCACATAGTAGCAGAGTAGTTGACTAAATTACTCGGGTACTATAAAGTAAATACAGGACTAAAATAGTCCTGTATTTACTTGCATAAAAACTTGGTGAATAGTGATGGCGATTACATTGGCGGAAAATGCTGCGAAAAAAATTCAGGCACGGCTTTTGAAGAACGGCATAGCCGACCTGCAGGTGCGCGTCAAATGCGCGATACTCCCGTGGTACACACTACAGGCCGCATTCAACGCAATTGATAACACGTCAACCGAGGCGGAACATGATTGATGATCGGTGATGCCTAGATATGAAAATAATTTTTTCTATAACGTACACAAAGGTTAAGGGATTTCGTCGTTCCTGTATGCCTCATCTGTGCTCACTGTAATTTTAACCTTGAGAGAATGCGATGCTAACAGCGAATGACTTAAGAAACTACATCATGGATGGCTTGTCTAGCGATTATGTGGAAGTGCAAGGTGATGACGGCCAGCATTTCGAGGCGGTGATCGTTAGCCCGAAATTCACCGGTAAAAACAGGGTGCAGCAACATCAATTAGTGTATCTGGCATTGGGTGAGCGTATGCGTACAGAAATTCACGCACTGTCGATAAAAACCTTCACGCCTGAGGCGTGGATTAAAAGCAACAATTAAACTACTTTGGAGAATGATTATGACGGCTGTTCAGAAAAGAATTAACCAACAAGTGACGACCAACTCGGTTGTGCTCTACATGAAAGGTACGCCCCAGTTTCCGCAGTGCGGCTTTTCCGGCGCTGCGATCCAGATGCTGAAGGCATGCGGCGGGCCGAATCTGTTCACGGTGGACGTGTTGGCTGACCCAGAAATACGAGATGGCATTAAGTCCTACGCTAACTGGCCGACCATTCCGCAGCTTTATATCAAGGGCGAATTTGTTGGCGGTTGCGACATCATGCGCGAGATGTTTGAGCAAGGCGAACTACAACAATTGCTGCAAGCGGCACAGCTATGAGTTACTCCGTTTGGATAGGCTGATTTTCAATGCCTGATTGCGTTAATGGTGTAGCTGTACCGAAAAGAATTGCGCGAGAATAAAATGAGACTCGGCATAACACATAAAGAGGTAGGCGGCTTTATTCAACCACGAAGGCTCACCTATATATGAAAAATTATGCAAAATTTGACACCCATTGAATTGGCCGCATGGCTTGCGGATGAAGTACGAGAGCAACCCCTATTACTCGATGTGCGTGAGCCGTGGGAGTTTCAGGCCGGTCATATTAACGGATCCTTAACGATGCCGATGAATACCATTTCCGACAGACTGTCCGAACTGAATGCTCAGCAGACAATTATCTGCATTTGCCACCATGGCGTGCGCAGTATGCAGGTTGCGTTATTTTTAGAGCGGAATGGTTTTACAGCTATTAGAAACCTAACCGGTGGCGTTCATACATGGGCGTTGCAAGTTGACAGCACGATACCGACCTATCGAATTGTAGACTAATTAACCTTCGGAGAATTACATTCACAATCCCTGCATCCGCTTTTATAACCTTGCCGAATATATGCAACAGGGTGCTATCCGCTAAGCGGCGGAGCGACTGACGACATACTTATTCCAACCTATTACCGATGTTTAACTCAGAGGAAAAAGAAATGGCTAAAATTATTTTTGTACTCTACTAGGGATTAATTAACCCCTAAATGCAGCAGTTTTGAAAATATAACTGAGAGCTAGGTTGAGGAGGTCATGCAAAAACTTAATCACCAACCTCGAAAAATACTAATTTATAAAACAACCCATGCGGTATTTTTTGGCGATGATAATCTGCAGGCGACATGAATACTGGAATTGCACTTCAGAGTTGAATTCGCGTTTAATTAGGAATAAATTATGAAAGACTCTTCTCATTTAATGACCAATAAAGACGAGCATCCCAATTTTTTACTCAGCTCCCTGATGTGGCGAGGTTCTGTTACACCCCGCATTTTGCCCATGCTGTTATTATTATGTTGTTATCCTGCATTACTGGTGGCCTTTACCTTCTCTTGATGTCACACCCTTTCAATACACGGGTGTAGTCTTGGGCATGGTATTGGTTTTTAGAACTAATGCCGGTTACGAACGTTGGTGGGAGGCTCGCAAATTATGGGGCGGTATTGCCAACCAAATCCGCAACCTGATTATTGGCGGATTGAACTACGGACCGCATGATAGTGCTTGGAGAGAGGCCTTAACGAAATGGGCCATTGCTTTTGCATTTGCCACCAAAGAGTCATTACGAAATGGTAATAATTTTACCCCCTTAGTTGGTCTACTGACGGCGCAAGAGCTTGTAGAACTAAAATCAGCCATCCACATGCCATTATTTGTTGTCAGTAAAATAGCCACATTATTGCAAAAAGCACGCACGGGTTACCCAAATACCAACGGACTTGAATTAGACGGCTTTGAATTTAGTCTTCTAGAAGGACAGCGGGGCCTATTGATCGATCATTTAGGCGGCTGCGAGCGCATTTTAAAAACGCCGATGCCGTTCGTTTATGCTGTAAAAATACGCCGATTTGTCTTTATGTTTTTATTACTGCTACCCTTTTCTTTGTTAGAAAAAGCGGGGGTTTATACAGTCGCTATATTTTTTCTAGTCGCTTACCCGTTGTTATCGTTGGACCGGATTGGCATTGAGTTGCAAAAGCCTTTTAATAGTAAAAGCTTAAGCCATTTGCCTTTAGATAATATCTGCGAAACAATTAAATTGCATTGCTTGGATTTATTAAAACAACACAGCAACACCCTTTAAATCTATGTTTCGTTACACTGCCTCCTGAGAAATTAAAAAATTACGCAGCAGAATAAAGAAAGGTAAACGCTAACCAGCAATTATTCAGGCAAAAAACTGATGGAAAGATTTGTGGTTGAATTGGAATATTTTTTATAAGACGAATGACAGCTATACATGAGATAGCTGCCGCCAAAAAAAAAGAGGTCAACGACCGTAGTGGGTCGAGAACAGGCAGCCAATGAAAGATAACGTTTAAACTAATTTTTGAAGTCGCCAGATCAAATTTATAGTTTTTATAAGTGCCAATATACCGATCTTAAATCCTAAATTTTTCAAAAATAAATTTCAAAAATCACTTTTAGCTAATAATTCAAAAAAGGGTGTCGAATATTTTTGATGCTCCTATCAAACATTAGGGTCAGCGAGACGATGATTGAGCTGCGGCCACTTACAAAGTTAAACCCCCCAACCCCCAATCGATTGATTTATATTACTTAAAGGTTTAATTGGAGTTGATTAGGTAGAATTTGGTAGGAATGACCAATGGAGTCGTGTTTTTTCGAATTGCGCTACCAGTGCGCCATGAGAAATTTTAGGCATAAAAAAAGCCCTTCGTTTGCACGTAAGGACTTGATTCATATGTTCTTTGGTGGTGGGTCGTGCGCGATTCGAACGCGCGACCATCGCATTAAAAGTGCGGTGCTCTACCGGCTGAGCTAACGACCCAACAAAGATTGACCATTATAATGATTTTTACAGATTATGCAATACTTTTATTGATTTTTATATTGAGTTGGGTCTTTTACATTTGCTTCTGAAAATCCTGTTATTCTTATTCGACATGCATCACATACGCCACAGGCCTGGCCTTGCTCATCTGCTGAGTAACATGAAACGGTTTGACGATAATCAACACCTAAAGCAATGCCTTGTTTAATGATTTCTGCCTTACTTAAAGAGATTAGGGGGGTGTGTATAGTAAAGAAGTTTCCATTTACACCTGCTTTAGTGGCTAAATTCGCTAATTTCTGAAAAGCAGTAATAAATTCTGGTCTACAGTCAGGGTAACCGGAGTAATCCACTGCATTAACACCTATAAAGATATCAGTTAAATTTAATACTTCTGCCCAACCCAGGGCAAAGGAAAGAAATATGGTGTTTCTTGCTGGGACATAAGTGACGGGGATGCCTGCTTGTGGTTTATTAGGTACAGCAATATTTTCGTCGGTTAAGGCAGATCCACCTATGCTTCCTAATCCAAGTTTAATTATTTTATGATCAATAACTTGATAATATTTTGCTATTTGAGCGGCAGCTATTAGCTCTGCATTATGTCTTTGTCCATAATCAAAGCTTAAGGCGTAACAGATGTATCCTTGTTGTTTTGCTAGGGCAAGGACAGTAATTGAATCTAATCCGCCTGATAGAAGAATAATGGCTTTTTTTTGCATGATAATTTACTTGCCTTGAGCATCATCCCAAAGCAGTTTATGTAATTGAATTTGAAATCGAACAGGTAATCTGTCTCGGAGAATTTTTTCAGCAAGTTCAGTTGGATTTTGTAGTCCCATAACCGGTGAAAATAATATTTCGCAACGATCGGATAGTGCGTATTCTGTCAAAATAGCTTTTGACCAGTTGTAGTCTTCATTAGTACCGATGACGAATTTAACTTGATCTTTACTATTTAGATATTGAATATTTTCATAGAGATTTTTATTAAGTTCACCTGAGCCAGGTGTTTTAAGATCCATGACTTTTACGGTGCGTTGATCTACATTAGAAATATCAATGGCGCCACTAGTTTCAAGTGAAACTTTAAAGTTTTTATTGAGTAATTCGGTTAGTAATTCTATGCAACCTGGTTGTGCCAAGGGCTCTCCTCCGGTTACCGTAATAAAAGGGGTATTATATTGCTCTGCTTCGGTAATAATGTCGTTAATGCTTAACTTTTTTCCACCTGTAAAAGCATAAGCTGTATCACAATAAACGCATCGCAAAGGACATCCGGTAAGTCGAATAAATACAGTGGGAATTCCCACTGTATTTGATTCTCCTTGTAAAGAATAAAAAATTTCAGTAATACGAAGACTGCTCATCACTAATGATGGGCTACTTCATGAGGAGCTGCTTCATTGAGTTTTAATAGTTTCTTTGATGCCAGTATTGCAGCGGGCGATTTAGGATAATCAGAAATAACACGATTGAGATATTCCGTTGCTTTTACTGAGTTTTTTTGGTCCACTTCGATATAGCCAAGTTTTAATATAGCATCAGGTACTTTTAAGCTATTAGGATATTTCTCGAGTACATCATTAAATGCTTTACGAGCAGAAGCGTTATCCTGATTGACTCTATAAGCTTCACCTAGCCAATATTGTGCATTATTGGCATATTCACCTGTAGGGTACTGGTTAAGATAAGCTTTGAATTGTTCTATAGATTGAGCTGTATGTCCACTTCTAAGCTCATCATAGGCCATAAAATAACCTTGTTTATCAGGCCCTTGGCTTTGTGGGCTGTCAATTTGTGACTTTAATCCTTGATTGGCTGTCGCTTTTTCGATAGGGTTAGCTTTTTGCGCTGAATTAGTTGGAACTACTACTGGAGCTGCTGTCGTAGGTTGGACTTCTTTAGCGTTGGTGGTAATGCTGCTTGGTTTGGCGACTTCATTTGGATTTGCAGTAACACCGTTAGCCTTATTTTCTATGTTTTGCAAGCGCTCATCAAAATCTGAATACATTGTTCCTTGATGTTTTTTTAAGTCATCGATTCGATTAGCTTGTTCATCTATTTTGCCGGTAAGCTGTTGCACTTCAGATTGCATTTGCTCCAATCGCCCCATCAACTCATATAACGTCGTTGTCGATTGTGTGTTGGCTGGGTTGTTAGGAGTTGCAGATTGTGGATATAACGAATGGTCAATCACAACCGGCACGTCTGCATAAGCGCTGCTAAAAATAAAGGGCAGAAAAATAAGGCTAGTTTTTTTCATTTACTTACCTTGGTTGATACGCTACTTCAACACGACGATTCTTTTCCCAAGCAGCCTCGTTATTGCCTAAAACAGCTGGTTTTTCTTCGCCATAGCTGACGACATTTAGTTGGTTTTCAGAAACGCCTCGAGCTTTCATCATGCTAGCAACTGATTTTGCACGCTGTTCGCCTAGCGCAATATTGTATTCGCGAGATCCGCGTTCATCACCATTACCTTCTAGGGTAATATGTTGTGAAGGATTTGCGATTAAATATTGTGAGTGAGCAGATATAACGGTAACGAAATCTGGCATAACTTCACTGCTATCTAGCATGAAATAAATAGTACGTTTTGATAAAGGGTTATTAGGATCATTAAATTCAGGGCCTAAAGTGCTAGCGTAATCGCCATTCATTGTTGAACCATTCATACCATAGCCTTTATTCAAGCCATTAGTTGATGCATCGTTAATTCCGCTATTGGCATTTAGGCTACCATCTGTAAGGCTGGCGTCTTTTTCGTCAGTATCACTACAGGCTGATAAAAAGGCTGCACTTATTGCTAATGCGATGATTGTTTTATTTAGTTTCATTTTTAATTCTCTAGTTGATATATAAATTGTAAAAAATTGCAGGATAATCTTTAAATTTAAGGGCCCCAAGAGGGTTCTCTAACCTCTCCGCTATTAAAAACCAATTTCTGTTGTATCTTACCATCGATTGATACGGCGGATAAAAATCCTGTGCCGCCTTTTTTGGAGGCATATAGAATCATACTTCCATTGGGTGCAAAGCTAGGTGATTCGTCTGAGCGCCCACTTGTTAGTACGTTTATGGATTTGTTTGACATGTCCATGATGGCAATACGATAGTCGTTGCCATTACCATGTACCATAACTAAGTTTCTACCGTCAGGAGAAAAACTGGCTCTGGCATTGTATGAACCTGAAAAAGTGAGTCTTTTTTCATCTCCGCCTTGACTAGAAACTATGTAGATTTGTGGTTTTCCGCCTCTATCTGATGTAAAAACAATTGAGTTCCCGTCAGGTGACCAAGAGGGCTCTGTATCAATAGCAAAGCTTCTCGTTAGTTTAGTTAAAGAGTGCGTGGATAAGTTGAGGATAAAGATATCAGGACTACCGTCTTTAGATAAAGTTAACGCTAAGCGGGTTCCATCTGGCGACCAAGCAGGCGCGCCATTGATGCCAGGAAATTCAGCTACACGCAATCTCTCTCCGGTGGCTAATGTTTGAACGTAAATAGCTGCTGATTTTCTTTCAAAAGAAACGTAGGCCATTCTTTTTCCATCAGGAGACCATGAAGGAGACATTAATGGTTCAACTGATGAAGCAATAGTTTGAGGGTTAAATCCATCGGCATCAGCAATTTGAAGTTGTTGTGATTGTTGTTTGCTGCCAGGATTAGTCGTGGTGATATAAGCGATCCGGCCACTAAATACACCTTTTTTACCAGTTAATTTTTCAAAAATAAGATCACTGATGTGGTGAGCTGTTTTTCGTAAATCAGCTGCTGAAGAGGTCATTCGGTAACCTAATAACTGTCCACTTTTATAGACATCAAATAATTGAAACTGAACATTATATTGACCGTTACCAGCATCAGCTAATTGTCCTATAACCAAATAATTCTGGCTTGCCGACTGCCATTCGTTAAAGTTGACAGCCGATGCTGTATTAGGTTTGCTGGGCATGGCTTGTTCAGCCATCATTTTAAAATAACCGCAGCGCTCTAAATCAGCATTAACTATTGCGCTGATGTTAACAGAGGCGCCAGTTGAGGAGAAAGGGACTACTGCTACAGGCAGTGTGCTACTAACGCCTTCAGATATTTCAATGGTTAGTGCTGCATGACTATTTGTAGCAGATAAACTAAAAGCCACAAGAAATAAAAATTTATTAAAAAAACTCACACTCACCTCTACTAAGGTTTTCAAAAATTAAAGTCATTATTACATGATGTTATGAATAGAGTTCTCAATATCTCGAGATTAGTTGCTGCCATTATGACTGTAACCTATTAAATTTCAAGCTTTGTAGGCTAAATAGTCTGTTTTTAGTAACATAATATTAGTCTTTTTTATATATCCATAAATAGCATCGGAATGCCATAAGTTAAAATAAAATAACTAAACGCTAAAACTATACTAATACTCATTTTAAAAGCAAATGTTTGGCGCAATATATAGCTAACAATGGAAATGTACCAAGCAACCAATATAATGGCTAATGAAATAGATACTGTTTCCCGGTAGGTTTTATGGTTCATAACCATAATAAAGTCTAATGTTTCAGCGGCTATTGCGAGTGTCATAATAAAGTTTTCACAGATAAAAATGGCAGTAAATACTTGTTTAAAATATGCTTTCTCTTTAATAGTAAATAATAAGATGGCTATGGATGAAAATGCCATGATAGTACGTAATAAAACTTCTAACATGCCATCAGCAGGATCAGAAATTAAACCTTCAACTATAAATCCTGAAATAAGGTAAAAAATCACGGCCTTCCACATAAATGATCTAGAGGGTGATAATTTTGCAGGGTTATTTCTAAACCAGCATAGCGATAGGTATTGTCTTAATAAATTCATGTTGAAAAAGCTTGGACTAATAAACGAAGAAGAATCAGATTAGATTTACAAAAGTATTCATTATAACCGTATTTGTTTCTTAAAAATCAGATAGGCCATGATTTATATGAATTTTAATAACCTAAGCTATCAATTTGTAGGTCTTTTAAGGGCTCTGGTAGTCTCGAAATTAATGTTTTGAACCTGCCGTCTGAAGATAATGTCATTTGGCGATAACCTGGTGAAGCAATATTATCTAAACTAAACGTAGGGCTGTCGGGTTTGAACTGGAAGCAAGTTGATGGTGTTCCTAATACACGAACGCCTTCATGTTCAATATCCATTAATTGATGGATATGTCCGGTAGTAATTATTTTAACGTTTGGATATTTACCAATGACTGTCCATAATTCTAAGCTGTTTTCTATCATCATGGCATCCATCCAGGCGCTTTTAGTTTCTAAACAATGATGATGTACTGCAATAAGAGCGTGGTGATTTGGATGTTTACTTAAACAGTCATCAAGGAAGCATAATTCTTGATTTGATAATCGACCGCTAGGGACTCCTTTTACCTGACTATTTAAAAAGATTAATTGCCAGTTTCCTAACAAAATTTGTTTGCGGCAGCTTACTAGTGGCGTATTAAATATCTGCTGCATAAGCTGAGTATCATCATGGTTGCCAGGCAAGCAAATACAAGGGGTCTCAATCGTTTCAATTTGCTTTAAAATTCGCTGATAGCTTCCTTGACTGGGATTTTGAGCGAGGTCGCCGGTAACAATAATTAAATCAAAAGGGCAGTTTTCAGTCAAAGCGAGCTCAATTACTGCTTGGAAGTAATGCTCAGTATTAATGCCTAAAAATGTTTCATTTAAGCAAGGTAAGATATGACAATCTGTTATTTGCAAGATTGATAGGTCGGTCATAAGCTCATTCATTCGATGTTTTTACACAAAATTTTAGAGTTTCTTTGTGGGTTGTACAGCTCTTTGAGTGGGTCTGGTAGATTGTTAATGTTCGATGCTATAAAGCCTCGTTCAATAAACCACTGCATAGTTTGTGTTGACAGTACAAATAATTTTTTCAGTTTCATTTGCATTGCTTTCTGATAAACATAGTTTAAAAGACGGCCGCCACGGCTAACACCCTGATAATTTTCATGAACAGCAAGGCAAGCAATTGCTCCAAAATAATCTTGTTCATTAGCATGAAAAGCAGCGCAAGCGATAATCAAGCCGTCTCTCTCTATGACAATATAGTCGGCTATTTCCATTTCGATTTTTTCTCTAGAGCGTTTAACTAAGATGCCTTGTTGCTCAAGAGGTTTAATAAGTTCGATAATGCCGCCGATATCATCTAGCTTAGCAGGGCGTAATACTTCGAAAGGAGCAGAGCTAATTAAGGTGCCAATACCATCGCGACTAAATAACTCTTGCAACAAGGCGCCGTCAATATGTCGATTAATTAAATGAACACGCTCAATGCCTGCTTGGCAACTTTGAATGGCTGCTGTGAGCGGCAGTTTAATAAGATCAGGTGCTGCTTTATGATTTTGTAAAAAAATATCCGTCTCATCGGTGGTCATTTGCCTAATGTGCTCCCCGTTATCAGGGTTGCAGCAACTATGCTCCGTCAATAAAATTAACTTTTCTGCTTTTAAGGCAATTGATACGGCGGTAGCGACTTGTTCGGCCGATAGGTTAAAGACCTCTCCACTTGGCGAATAGCCTATCGGTGATATTAGTACGACCGTATTTTGATCAAGTTGCTGATGAATTGCAATGCTATCTATACGACGAACTTCGCCTGTATGGCAGTAATCTATGCCATCTATGACCCCTATCGGTTTGGCGATGACATAATTACCTGATACCACTTTCAGGCTAGATCCCGCCATAGGTGAGTTGGATAAACCCATGGAAAGTAATGCTTCAATTTCGACGCGTACTAAGCCCGCCGCTTCTTTAACGCATTGCAGCGCTAAATCATCGGTAATTCGCAGATTTTTATGGAAGAGGGCGGGTGCGTTAAGTTTATTAAGGCGCTGGTCTATCTGAGGACGTATGCCATGCACCAAAACTAAACGTATACCAAGGCTGCTAAGTAAAGCAATATCGTGTATATGATGATCAAAGTCATCTGCCTGCACAGCCTCTCCACCTAATGAAATAACAAAGGTTTTGTTGCGATGAGCATGGATATAAGGAGATGAGTCCCTAAACCAACTAACAAATGACTTTTCTGATTGCATAACGATTTAGTTTGAAGTGATATAGGTTGGCTGCAGCATTCAAATCAACAGATGCGGCCAATATCATGGTATTAGTTAACTTAATCCAAATTATCAGTTACCGCTCCTTGCGATGCAGAATTTACCAACTTAGCATATTTAGCCAATACACCGCGAGTATAACGTGGAACTGGTTGTTTCCATGACTCTAAACGACGAGCGATTTCATGTTCATTGATATCTAATTTCAATTCATTAGTTTCTGCATCAATCGTGATGGTATCACCATTTTCAATGATAGCTAGGGGGCCACCTACATAGGCTTCAGGAGTAATGTGGCCAACAACAAAGCCATGTGTGCCGCCAGAAAAACGACCATCCGTAATTAAGGCTACTTCTTTGCCTAAGCCTTTACCCATAATGGCAGAGGTAGGTGATAGCATTTCACGCATACCTGGGCCACCTTTAGGACCTTCGTAACGGATAACAATCACATCACCTTTAACAATATCACCATTTAATATACTTTTTAGTGCTTGTTCCTCAGCATCAAAGACCTTCGCTGTGCCAACAAAGCGTAAACCTTCTTTGCCGGTGATTTTTGCAACTGAGCCACCTGGAGCTAGATTGCCATATAGCACAACCAAGTGACTGTCTTTTTTAATTGGATTTTTTAGCGAATGAATGATTTCTTGTTCTATTGGATAAGGTTTTACATTGACTAAATTTTCTGCCAATGTTTTCCCAGTTACTGTCATACAGTCACCGTGTAACAATCCATTGTCCAACAAAATTTTCATGAGAGGTTGAATGCCTCCAATTTCAATTAATTCGGTCATTAAATAGCGACCACTAGGTTTTAAATCCGCTAGTAAAGGAACGCGCTGGCCAATCCGTGTAAAGTCATCTAAATTAATATCCACTTTAGCTGCATTAGCCATGGCTAAGATGTGCAATACCGCATTAGTGGACCCTCCCAAAGCAATGACAATGGTAATGGCATTTTCAAAAGCCGCTTTGGTCATGATGTCACTGGGTTTTATATCGTTTTTCAGCAACTCTAAAACAGCAGCACCAGCACGTTCGCAATCTAATCTTTTATCGTTTGAAATGGCCGCTTGGGCTGAGCTATTAGGTAAGCTCATGCCTAGGGCTTCAATCGCAGAGGCCATGGTGTTGGCTGTATACATACCGCCACAAGAACCTGCGCCTGGAATAGCTTTGGCTTCAATTGCCGCTAGCTCAGCATCATCAATTTGGTTATTGGCTCTAGCGCCAACGGCTTCAAAAACTGAGACTACATCGAGTTTTTTATCTTTATGACAACCCGGCATAATAGTGCCGCCATAGACAAAGATAGCTGGGCGATTAAGGCGCGAGATTGCAATCATACAGCCCGGCATATTTTTATCACAACCTCCGATGGCAACGATACCATCAAAGCCTTGGCAACCTACGACTGTTTCAATAGAATCGGCAATGACTTCACGGGATACTAGTGAATATTTCATGCCTTCAGTGCCCATAGAAATACCATCCGAAATAGTGATGGTATTAAATATAACGGCTTTACCATTGGCTTGATCAACACCGGCGCCGGCCGCATCTGCTAACTTATTGATATGCATGTTACAAGGTGTAACCATGCTCCAAGTTGAAGCAATGCCTATTTGTGGCTTTTTGAAATCCTCACTTTTAAAGCCGACAGCATGTAGCATGGCTCGACTAGGTGCGCGTTCCATGCCATCAACGACTAAAGACGAAAAGCTGCGGGTGTTGTGGTCATCTGAATGAGCCATGTGATCAATTCCTGATATTTATAAGATTTAAGTGAATAGTGTTAGAGCGTAAGCAATGGATCTACGTTTTCCTTTCTTACCTTAATAAGAATCCCAGCTACTTTTACGACGCCATCCGAGTTTTGGTAATATAAAACCTAACAAAACACCAAATAATGAAAGTAAACCTCCATAGAGAAACCAGTCCTGACTAGCGGTGTCTTTTAATGCCTGATTTTCGAGTTTGTATTGTTGTAAATCTCGCTCAACATTAACAACGCGCTCCTGCAATTCATCTCTCTCATTTCTTAATTGAGCTGAGCTAGACATGGTTTTTTTCAACTCATTTAATTCACGAGTTAATTTGTCACGTTCAATGGCTAAAGATTTCTCAAGCGTTGTGCCTGGCGTAAGGGTTTCTTTTAAAGCAGATAATTCAGCGCGTAAGGTCACGTTATTTGACTGTAATACCGACATCACTTTACTAGAGCTATCTTTAGGGTCTATTTCCGGAGGTTCTATTTTGGTATAGCGTGCTTTGATGTAACCTTCTGTACCATCGGTTAACTGTACATTAATAAAACCATTTTTAGGTTTCTTATCAAGAACAGTCAAAGCGGTATCAGTAGGTAGAACTTTTATAACATTGCTATGACTGCTGGCTGCGCCATATAGCGACAAGTTCTGCGCATCGTTTACATAAACAATATCAGCTATAGTGGAGCTGCTGATGATGATTAACATACAGAAAGTACAAAGTATTTTTTTCACGGTTTTATTTTTAAGTTAGATTGCCCGGTTGTAAATGATTCCGTATTAATTTTTATAGACTATGTAGTCTTCTGACTCAAAAGCTATTGAATCAGTTTAGTTCTTTATTTTAGGGTCTGGTTAAAAGAAATTCTAATAAGGCTTTTTGAACGTGTAAACGATTTTCAGCCTCTGCGTAAATCACACTTTGTGAGCCATCAATAACTTCAGCAGTCACTTCTTCACCACGATGTGCAGGTAAGCAATGCATAAAAAGGGCGTCATAGTTTGCTGCGCTCATGATTTCGGAATTAATTTGGTAATCTTTAAAAGCGAGTTCGCGTTGTTTTTGCTCTTCTTCTTGACCCATGCTAGCCCAAACATCGGTTACGCAAAGGTCTGCATTTTTTGACGCCTCTAATGCGTTGTCAAAAAATTTAACATGCTTGCCAGCTGCACTGACAAATTCAGGTAACGGTTGATATTGTGCTGGGCTAGCAATATGTAACGTAAAATCCAACATTTTGGCGGCTTGCAGATAAGAATGACACATATTATTACCATCGCCTATCCAAGCAACGACTTTACCCTGAATATCGCCGCGAAATTCAAAATAGGTCTGCATGTCGGCCAATAACTGGCAAGGGTGTTGCTTATCAGTTAAGCCATTAATAACAGGAACACTAGAATATTCAGCAAAAGTTGTTACTGTTTCATGTTTGTCGGTTCTTAACATGATGCAATCAACCATACTAGAAATGACTTTGGCACTGTCATGCATGGACTCGCCTCGTCCTAGTTGGGTATCTCTAGGTGATAAAAATAAAGCGCTGCCGCCAAAATGAGCCATACCTGCTTCAAATGAGATTCGAGTACGAGTTGATGATTTTTCAAAAATCATCGCTAAGACACGACCTTTTAAGGGTTGGTAATTAGGGTCACGGTTATTTTTTAGTTCTATGGCTCTATGGATAATATGCCGAAACTCTTCGCTGGATAAATCCAGAAGGCTAGTAAAATGTCGGGGATTCATATTCATAATTCAGTGTGCAACTTATTTTGTAAACTCATCAATCAGAGTTGATAGTATATCAATCAACAAGTTAATTTGTTGATTGTCTATAATTAAAGGAGGTAGTAATCGAATCGTAGTTTCATTCGTGACATTAATTAATAAATGTTGCATTAATGCTAATGTAACTAATTGAGTACAAGGTTTATTAAGCTCAATGCCGATCATCAAACCTTTGTGACGTATATCAATAACATGCGTATTTTTTTGCAAGCGTTCTGTAAAGCCTGAGCAAATAATGTTTCCTTTTTGTTCTGCGCTTTCAATTAGATTATCTTCATCCATTACCGCTAAAACGGCTAAGGCGGCACTACAGGCCAAAGGGTTGCCGCCAAATGTTGAGCCATGTGCTCCTGCAGTTAGAAGTTTTGCAGCATTTCCTCGCGCTAAACAAGCGCCGATAGGCACGCCATTTCCTAGGGCTTTAGCAAGAGTACAGACATCAGGCAAAATACCATTATATTGGAAAGCAAGAAATTTGCCTGTACGTCCTACTCCAGTTTGGATTTCATCTAGCATCATGAGTAAATCATGTTGATCACATAAAATACGTACGGTATTAAGATAGTCGTCAGCGGGGATATTAACCCCACCTTCACCTTGAATAGGCTCAACCAAAATAGCGACTATGTTTTTATCTTGCTGAATGGCTAATTCAATGGCCTTAATGTCGTTATAAGGCACGCGAATAAAACCTTCAACTAGTGGTGCAAAACCTTGCTGTACCTTAGGGTTTCCTGTCGCACTTAGTGTAGCTAATGTCCGGCCGTGAAAACTCTTGTCCATGACTATGATCGCAGGGTTTTCTATACCTCGTTCATGACCATATTTACGCGCTAATTTAATTGCTGCTTCATTTGCTTCTGCGCCTGAATTACAGAAAAAGACATTATCCATGCCGCTTTTTTTAACTAAGCGATCCGCTAGTTGTTCTTGTGCAGGTATTCTATATAAGTTAGACGTATGAAGTAGTTTTTTACTTTGCTCACAAATGGCCTTGTGCACAGCTGGATGAGCATGGCCTAAACTGCATACGGCTATACCAGATAAAGCATCTAGATAACGATTATTATCGTCATCAAATAACCACGCGCCCTCACCCCGTTCAAAAGTAACCGGTAAACGACCGTAAGTTGGCATAATATGGCTGGTCATGGTGTCTGGCCTTAAATGAATAGCAAGTAGCTACAACTACCTGATAATAAAATTGTTTGATTATAGGTATCAATCTAGTATCAGGCAAGCACTGACTAGCAAGATTAGCTTTTTTAAAGCTCATAAAGTTGCTAAAATCATTTTTTATTTTGTTTGAGTGAATACGAAGATGAGCGTTATAGAAAGAATTAAAGACCAACTTGAAAACAATCCAGTTGTTTTATACATGAAAGGTTCACCTGATTTTCCACAATGTGGCTTCTCGGGTCAGGTAGTGCAAATTTTAGGTGCTTGTAAAGCAAAATACATCACCGTAAATATCTTTGAAGATCCTGAGCTACGTGAAGCTCTTAAAGACTATTCAAACTGGCCGACTTATCCCCAATTGTATATTAATGGTGAATTAGTTGGTGGTTGTGACATCATTATTGATTTGTATAAAAAAGGCGAATTAGTTACTTTATTAGCCGAAGCTGATAGTTTAGCCGAATAAGTTAAATCGTATATGCATGATAGTGCCTTAGCAAAGTTAGGACGAGAGCGCAAAGAGTCGCTGCGGCATTCCTATTTTCGAATGCCTAGTTCTGTAAGTTAATAACGGTCTTGTAGACTGAGCGGAGTCGATACTCAGTCGGCCGGGCCGATTAGGCTTAGCGAACTCTGTTTTAAAAACATTCATCACATCAGCAGATAAACCCTTAAAATTTGTGTAGTTAAGACTTTACGAGCTATTCTTATTTCTCACCATGATTAATCCCACAAAAATCAAGTGCATGTTTGATGGCATAGCCTTTGAATTCTTTATGCCCTACTAAGAAGGCAATGATATCGGCTGTATTGATAGCCTCTTGATAATTAAACAATGTCTAGGTCAGGGTGTGTGATTATGTTAGGTTCAACCGCTAAAACATGAAAACCATCATTAATTAGTTTTTTGTTATCTGTAAGGCGGGTGACTCTCGAAGGTCATCAATATCGGCCTTGAAAGCGAGTCCCATACAAGCGATGATGGCTTTTCTATTTCGGATAATAGGCTGTAAACGGGATTGCTGACGTCAGGAATTAGATGAACTGGATAGGCTATATTGATAGAGAGTCTTTGCAGAGCTATTGTTTTCAATGCATTACAAATATTAATGAAGCCTTCTCCAAAATTTTCCCTACGGTGTCCAGTTACTAATATGAATTCAGATTTTTCTGGATCAAAATATTTTTGAGTTATAGATGTATGTATCTTGTTACGAAAATATGCATCTGTTTCTAATTTATTTTTCATTAGAAGTAGTGCATCTATCACGGTATTACCAGTGATAATGATTTGTTTAGCCGCTATATTTTCATTGAGCAAATTATTTTGGCTTTGTATGGTTGGGGTAAAGTGATAATGAGCAAGTTGTGATGACAACTTACGATTGGCTTTTTCTGGCCATGGGGAATAGATGTTGCCTGTTCTTAGCCCTGCTTCTATGTGCCCAACAGCTATTTTTTTATAAAAAGCAGCAAGGCTGGCAGCAAAGGTGGTTGTTGTGTCACCATGTACAAAAATATAATCAGGCCGATAAGTTTGAAATACAGTTTTCATACTCATCAGAATATTACCGGTAATATCGTATAGATCTTGATTAGGTTGCATCACATTAAGATCAAAGTCAGCTTTAATTACAAATAATGATAAGACTTGATTTAGCATTTGTCTGTTCTGTCCGGTAACGCATACCTTGGTTTTGAAATCATGACTTCGTTCTTGAAATGCTTTCACTAACGGAGCCATTTTGATTGCTTCTGGGCGAGTGCCAAATACGAGTAAGATTTTTTTATATATAGTCAACAACGTTGGTTTATCAATTTAAAGGCTGTGATAATGTTGCTTGCACGGTGACAGAGCGCTATCAACTCACTAAATTTTTTACGTACCACTGCAGCGCCATATCAAGACCTTCATTGATGCGGTATTTAGGGTCGTAGCCGAGTAAATTTTTGGCTTTTGAAATATCAGCCTGCGAATGTTTGATATCTCCGGCACGAAAATCTTGGTGGATAGCTTTGAGGTTTATTAAGTGAGGGTATTGTATTTCTAGGCCAGTTCTGATTAATTTGAATAATTGGTTAAGCGATGTTCGCTCACCTACTGCAACGTTATAAACTTGATTGGCGGCTGCTTCTGGGGTGGTTGCTGCAAGAATATTGGCTTGTACGGCATTGTCGATATAGCAAAAATCACGGCTGTTTTCCCCATCACCATTAATCACAACAGGGTTGCCTGTTATCATGGCTGCTACCCATTTAGGAATAACCGCTGCATAGGCACCATTGGGATCTTGTCTTTGTCCAAACACATTGAAATATCGAAGTCCGATACTCTTAAATCCATAATTATTAGCAAATACCTGTGCATACAATTCATTAACTAACTTGGTAACCGCATACGGTGATAATGGCGAACCTATTTTGTCTTCAATTTTGGGTAAGTCTGGATGATCGCCATAGGTTGAGCTAGATGCTGCATAGACCAAGCGATTAACGCTGGCATCTCTGGCTGCGACTAATATATTTAAAAATCCAGAGATATTATTCGCATGAGTATTAATGGGATCTGCGATGGAGCGAGGAACGGAGCCTAGTGCTGCTTGATGCAATATATAGGTCGCTGATTGGCAGGCTTCTCGACAAGCTTCTAGGTCCCTAATGTCGCCTTCAATGAATTTGAAATTATGCCATTGTTCCGTAGTGACGGATGTTTTGACTTGATCTAGATTATGCTGATAGCCAGATGAAAAATTATCTAGTCCTATGACGAATTGATTGTTTTTTAATAAGTGCTCTAATAGATTAGAGCCAATGAATCCAGAGACGCCGGTAATTAGCCAGCGCTCTGGTTTCTTTTGTAGCCGAGATAATGCTTCTGCATAGTGATTCATATAATTTATTTCCTATAGCCTTCCATCGACTTGATTAGCAGGCAGAATATATTTAACGTCGTAGAGCACATGACATGCTTTGCCTAAAGCTCTTATTTTTTCTGCCCCCATTTCTGTAAATTGCTTATGTTTAACTGCTAAGATAATGGCGTCATAACTACCAGGTTGAGGCGCTGATAATGGAGTGAAACCATAGGCTTGCTGGGTTTCATTAGGGTCAACCCAGGGGTCATAAACGTCGACCTTGGCACCGTAATTATTAAATTCTTTAATCATGTCTATGACGCGAGTATTTCGAAGATCAGGGCAGTTTTCTTTAAATGCTAAGCCCATGATTAATATTTTTGATTCATTAATATGTATGAGCTTATTCAACATCAACTTGATAATTTGAGTGACCATGTAGTTGCCCATGCTGTCATTTAAACGCCTACCCGCTAAGATGATTTCTGGGTTATAGCCTATAGCTTGTGCTTTATACGTTAAATAATAAGGATCCACGCTAATACAATGCCCGCCTACTAAGCCCGGTCTAAAGGGTAGAAAATTCCATTTCGTGCCAGCGGCTAATAAGACTTCTTCAGTGTCGATGCCCAGTTTATTAAAAATTAAAGCTAATTCATTAATTAATGCGATGTTGACGTCGCGTTGGGTGTTTTCAATGACTTTGGCCGCTTCAGCAACTTTGATACTGCTAGCTTTATGAGTTCCTGCGCTAATAATACTTTTATATAGGCTATCAACGGTATCTGCAGTGTCTTTAGTCGAGCCTGAAGTAATTTTTAAAATATTAGTAACACGATGCTCTTTGTCACCGGGATTGATTCTTTCTGGACTGTAGCCGATAAAAAAATCAGTATTAAAAACTAAGCCTGAGGTTTGTTCTAGGATAGGAACACAAATTTCTTCTGTTGCGCCTGGATAAACAGTCGATTCATAAATGACGATATCTTGCTTTTTAAGCAGGCTACCTAGCAATCGACTCGCTTTTTTTAGAGGTGCTAGGTCTGGTTGCTTATAAATATTGATCGGTGTTGGTACGGTTACGATATAAATATTACAGGGCTCTAATTCTTTTACGGTATAACTATAGCGTAGGTAAGTCGCTTTGTTTAGTTCAATATCATTGATTTCTAGTGTGCGATCTTTGCCCGTTTTTAACTCTTCAATACGTTCTTGGTTTATATCAAATCCGATTGTTAGGTACTTTTTTCCAAGCTCTACCGCTAGCGGTAAGCCGACATAGCCCATTCCAATAACACCAATTTTTACATTATTCATTTGTCATTATTTCCTTAAGTTATTAATTGTTGATAACAAAGTTTTTAGTAAGCTATAAGCAGGTATACTTTGAGTGGTAATTTATCAGATAAATCAACACTTACGGGTTAGTGTGATATAACCCGACGGAGTTGATTTTTTTATGGATTTAAAATCCACAATCTTAACTATTTTAAAAATGTAAAAAATTGGAAGAAATGTTTAGAGCTTGATAAGGAAGCTCTTGTTAATTAGCGCTTTCTTGGTGATAAGCCACGATACGTTCAACTTCATTTTTAGAGCCCAAAATTAGAGGTACACGTTGATGAATGCTAGTGGGTTTAATGTCTAACATACGCTCCCGTCCAGTAGAGCAAGAGCCACCCGCTTGCTCAATAATAAAAGCCATTGGATTAGCTTCATACATAATACGTAATCGACCCTCTGTTAAGGGTTTCCTTAGATCTAATGGATACAAAAACACACCTCCACGCGTTAAAATGCGATAAACCTCAGCTACTAATGAAGCAATCCAGCGCATATTAAAGTTTTTTCCGCGAGGGCCTTCAGTGCCTTGTAAGCACTCGTCAATATAACGTTGCACCGGAGCTTCCCAGAAACGTTGATTAGACATATTAATGGCAAATTCAGCTGTTTCTTCGGGTATACGGATGTTTGGCTGAGTCAATATGAATTCACCTATGTCTTGGTCTAACGTAAAGCCATTAACGCCGTTGCCTGTAGTCAATATCATCAGGGTTGATGGTCCATAAAGTACGAAACCTGCACAGACTTGATTTGTACCTTTTTGTAGAAAATCTTCAGTATTGGGTTCGTCGTTTGCATGACAATGTAGTATAGAAAATATAGTCCCTACAGCAAGATTAACGTCGATATTTGATGAGCCATCGAGAGGATCAAATAACGCTAGGTATTTGCCTTTCGGATATTGCTTAGGAATTGCAATAATCTCATCGGCTTCTTCTGAAGTCATACCCGCTAAACTACCGCCCCAGTTCAGGGTATTAATCATAATATCATTGGTGATAATGTCTAGTTTTTTTTGTACTTCGCCATGAATATTTTCTGATTCAGCGCTACCCAAAACATTCATGAGTTCGCCGCGACTGACTAGATGAGATATTTGCTTACATGCACTTGCAATATCTATTAATAATGGGCTGAGTGCCACTGATGCATCCTTTAAGCCACGTTGCTGCTCAAGAATGAATTGGGTTAAGGATATAGGGTTGGTCATCTCTTGTTTATTCCTCTGGAGCTGTGAGTGTATGAAATAGATTTAACGGCGAAAATCCTATCTCGTAATCAATAGATTACTTAGTTATTAGCCCTTATTTAAAGGTTGTATTATAAACCTTAAATAAAAATATCGAGTCAGCTAATGCCGGAGTGAGTGTGGGTTTTGATTTATATTGAAAAGTGATTAGTTCTTCTTTTTTGAGGGCAGGTAATCCCAGAAATCAATATTGGGAAAAATATTATCCATGATTTCCAAAGCAGTTAAGTAACGATTGTCTATATTGTTTTTACGAATAGCATCATGCAGATAGTTAAATCTTGCAAGATGATCTGTGATGCGTTTGTTTGCATACTCAGTGGTTGTTTCTGACTTCATTATGAATGGCCAATCAGAAGCTTGAGCCAATAAAACAGATCGCGCCGCCTGATTCAGTGCTCTTTTTTGTAATGAATTGATGGTTAAATCTCGGAAATCTGAAGCTAACTGTTCCATCTCTGCTTCAGCTTTATGTAGGAAAGGATAAATCCAGTTATTAGTTTCATTGAGCCAGTAACTAAAATAACCTTGATCACCCCAAGTTGATGCCGAGGGTGTAGCAATTTGATGGCTTGATTGTTGTGCTAAATAATCGCTACAACTGATTGCTTGAATAGGGTTGCTTGGATTACTGGCTAAGCGTAATACACACTCTAACCATTGAGGGCCTTCAAACCACCAGTGACCGAAAAGTTCCGCATCGTAAGGTGCAATGATGATGGGTGGTCTATCCATGGTGGTATTTAAATCAATAATCTGCTGTTGGCGTTTATTGATAAAGTCCTGCGCATGTTGCTGTGCTTTTACTCTCGCTTTTTTGGGATTGTAGATTTCTTTGGGCAAATCTTTGCCTGTGATGCGATAGTATTTAATGCCGGTATTGATGCGGATATCGCTATCGAGTATATAGGGCGCAATATAATCAAGGTCTAAATCAAAACCGATGTCTTTGTAGTATTCTCGGTAATCCTGATCACCTGGGTAACCTTCCTGAGAGCTCCATACTTGTCTGGATGATTCTGGGTCCCGTGCAAATGCCATAACCCCATTTCCGCAATTTAGTGGCGCATAGACCCCATTACGAGGGATTTGGCTAGCATTTGTGATGCCGTGGCTATCGACAAAAAAATAGTTGATGCCTGCTTCAGCTAATAAAGCTTCTAAGCCAGGATAGTAGGCGCATTCTGGTAACCAAAATCCTGATGGAGAAAATCCTAGATTAGCTTTAAAGGTTTCTATGCCTATTTTTATCTGGTTACGGACGGCTATTTCACTGATATTAAGCAACGGAAGTAAGCCATGAGTTGCCGCACAAGTGATTAATTCCAGTGTACCCATAGTATGATGCTTTTTAAAGGCGATCAATAAATCGCAATCGTATTGATCTTGATAAATAGTTAATGTTTTTTTATAAAATCGGCGATATAAACGTGCTAATTTTTGAAACTCAGGTTGTAGGCGCGTTCTGATGATTTCTTTTTCGGCTAATTCCAGTGATTGATGTAAATATTTTAGGTAGCGGGTTTGTAATAGTTCGTCACGTAACATGCAAATGAGTGGCGGCGATAGTGACAGAGTCAATCGATAAGGTACTTTATCGTTTTCTAGTCGGTCTAGTACGCCAATTAAAGGAATATAGCATTCAGTAATAGCCTCGAATAACCAGTTTTCTTCAAAAAAACTTTCATGCTCTGGGTGGCGTACATAAGGTAGGTGTGCATGAAGTATGATGCTTAGAAATCCATGCTTCATTAAGTCAGTCACTTAATACCTTGTCCTGAGTCGTTGTTATAGGCAGAGGCTTTAATTTCTTTGTTTGTAGAAAGGGGGTGAAAATCCGCTTTAACCTGAGTTATAGCTGGTTTTTCTTGAGGGAGTTGTGTCAAGTTGGAGTAGGCAATAACATCAAGAAAATTATCTGAAAAACAGGTACCTAAACTTGCTTGGTAGGATGCACCGTTGGTAGGGTTTGATAAAAATACATCTTGTTGGTATTGAGTGCGGTTCATGGGGATATCTTCATACCCTTTGCTGAGATAATTGTTTTTATCAGATGCTGAATAGATTCTTAATGTTAGTGGTTGAGTCGAGCTTTCTTGTAGGGGAATAGACTTATTATTCCCTAGGCTCCAGTAAGCATATAGATGCTTAGGAGCTACAGGCATCAGTATTAATTTAGGTGTGCTAGCTGACATCTTGGGCGCATAGCATTGCCTAATTTCTTGGCTAATCTCAAGTAAGTCTAATTGCGTTAACTTCATCTTGGGCTATTACCTGAATACGAGCGTTCATAGATAGTCATTAGCCATAATGACTTGATGTTTTTAGAGCGTTTTGGCGACCTTTTAAGAAGAAGTCGTTTGTTGTTTGGTAAACTGATGAGACGTTAAGTATTGTGATTTCTAAAAAAAAGAAAGATATCCAGTAAGGAAATAATCAACCTCTGAAGGTCGATTATTTCGCATCTTAATTGATTTAGCCCATTTGTTTTTCACGAATTTCGTCGAGAGTTTTGCAATCTATACATAATGTTGCTGTAGGACGCGCTTCTAATCGACGAATGCCTATTTCAATGCCGCATGATTCGCAAAAACCATAGCCGCCAGATTCAATTTCTTTTAGAGCCTCATCAATTTTTTTGATCAGTCGGCGCTCACGATCACGCGTTCTTAATTCAAGGCTGAATTCTGATTCTTGAGTCGCACGATCATTCGGATCAGGAAAATTAGCAGCATCATCCTGCATGTGGTGCACTGTACGGTCTACCTCGTGCATTAACTCATTTTTCCAGTTTTTCAGAATAGTCTCAAAATGCTTAAGTTGAGCTTCATTCATGTACTCTTCGCCGTCTATTTCTGTATAAGGCTTAAAGCTGAAAGGTGATGCATTTGGTGTAGCATTATCGGCCATTCATTAACTCCTAAAGACTGGATAATAAAAAGTGCGCATTTTTAGCAGAATAGTCGCTGTATAGCAAGTTTTATCGACATTAATCAATAAGTATTAATTTAGTAGGCTGAGTTATCTCAGTGATGAGCTATCAAAAATCATTAGTCGCATCCTTAATAAAAGTCGACGAGATAGTTTTTGGAATACATTTGGCAATCTGGAGTAAGATTTATCTTTTACTGTTTACGTGATATAGCAAATAGACTGGGATTAATTAACCAAGCTTATGCGCATAGATAAGTCAACGGCTTTGATGTGCTTGGTTAATGAGCCTATGGAAATAAAATTAACGCCTGTTTCTGCTATGGCGCGAATGTTAGTTAAATCAATATTGCCAGAAGCTTCAAGTTCTATAGCGCCATTATTCAATGATACGGCTAGCCTTAATGCCTCTAAGCTAAAGTTGTCGAGCATAATGCGATCGGGCTCCGCGGCAATCGCTTCAGCGAATTCCTGTAGAGATTCTACTTCTATTTCCACTGTTAATGAGGTGAGTTCACGTGCTAGCTGTATGGCTTTGCTAATAGAGCCCGCTGCCATAATATGATTTTCTTTGATTAATACACCATCATATAAGCCTATGCGATGGTTGTAACAGCCGCCGCAAGTGACTGCATACTTCTGGGCTATTCTTAATCCTGGTAACGTTTTTCGGGTATCTAAAACTTTACAAGGCGTTCCGGCTACGGCATCGGCATATAGCCTGGCCTGTGTTGCTGTTGCCGATAAGGTTTGTAATAAATTTAATGCAGTGCGTTCGCCTGTTAATAAAGGTCTTGCTGGACCATTGAGCTTACAGAGAGTGGCGCCTACTGGTAGACTTTCCCCTTCATTGGCATACCAAGTAATATTAACGTTGCTGTCTAAATGCTGAAATACCGCATCAAACCAAGATTTACCACACAATACCATTTCTTCACGTGTAATGACCTCAGCGACCGCATGTGTTGTTACAGGAATGATTGCGGCGGTAATGTCTCCAGTCCCCATGTCTTCGTCAAGGAAAGGTTTTATGTCAATGGCAGGTGATAGTGTTGTCATGGCTGTATTTTTGTTTCTGGCAAAATCAAAGAGTAAGTTGCTTAGTTTACTGTATTTTTAGCGTTGAGTGAGATACGAAAGTTTTAGCGTAAAGCGTGTGAAAACTGACTGCCTGTATTCATACATACAAGCATGTCGGGATGTACGGTATAATTAAAAAAAATAATGGTATAGAAATCGTAATAATGGCTCAATTTTTTGAAATACATCCCGAAAACCCGCAATTGCGCTTAATTCATCAAGCGGTTGATATTATACGCAAAGGTGGAGTTATTGCTTACCCTACTGATTCATCTTATGCCTTGGCTTGTCAGGTCGGCGACAAACAGGCGATGGATAAGATTCGACGCATCAGGCTGTTGGATGATAAACATAATTTTACTTTGGTTTGTAAAGATTTAACTCAGGTATCAACCTTCACCAAAATTGGTAATGATGCCTATCGATTGATTAAAGCATTAACTCCCGGGCCTTTTACCTTTATTTTAGAGGCAACGCGTGAAGTGCCGCGTAGATTACAACACCCTAAGAAAAAAACCATAGGCATACGCATACCGGATCATCCCGTCACACAATTGCTGCTACAGGAGTTAGGTGAAGCTTTGTTTAGTTCCACCTTAGCTTTACCTGGGAGCACTGAGGCTATTGATGATCCTTATGACATCAAAGATAAATTAGAGCATGAGCTGGATTTGATTATAGCTGCTGGTATTATCGAACATGAAGATACCACTATGATTGAGTTTTCAAATGATGGCATAGAGATTGTCCGTCAAGGCAAGGGTCTTGCGCCAATGTTGAATTAAGTGAGGATAGATAAATGATGGATGAGTTGAGTGTTATCCAGCGCATAGCCGTGTGGATATTACCGGTTATTTTTGCAATTACGGTGCATGAAGTGGCGCATGGTTGGGTAGCAAAGAAATATGGCGATAATACCGCGTCTAGATTGGGTAGATTAACTTTAAATCCTGTTAAGCATGTTGATTTATTAGGGACGATTATTGTGCCTGGTTTATTATTAATGACCGGTACTGGTTTTATTTTTGGTTGGGCCAAGCCTGTGCCAGTCGATCCTAGGAATTTTAAAAGACCTTTGCAAGATATGGCTATCGTTGCCTTGGCTGGGCCAGTTTCAAATTTAATAATGGCTTTAATTTGGGCGTTAATCATCCGATTAGGGATTTTTATTGGCACTAATGCTGAAGCGATTTCATTGCCTTTGATTTATACCGGTGTTGCGGGAATTTCAATTAATTTAGTTTTGGCAATGATTAACTTATTGCCGATTCCACCCTTAGATGGCAGTCGTATTTTGACCGGTATTTTACCAAGTTACTGGGCTTGGCAATATAATCGCCTAGAGCGCTATGGCTTTATACTTTTATTAGTGCTGCTTTATACTAAAATTTTAAATGTCATTTTAGAATACCCTCTGTTTATCGCTCAGAAATTGTTTTTTTCCATTGCTGGTATGTAACTTTTTAAAAGTTAATATCCTAACTGAAGTGTGGCATTTGAAAAAATATAAGGTGGGTGCTATAAATCTACATTTTTATAAGGCTAGGACATGACTGAGATTGTATCAATACAGCCAATGTCGCCGGCCTTCGCCATAGTTAATGGTGCACCTTTTGAAAAGTTACCCGAAGATCTTTATATACCGCCGGATGCTTTAGAGGTCTTTCTTGATTTATTTGAAGGGCCTTTGGATTTATTGCTGTATTTGATTCGGCGACAAAATCTAGATATTGTGAATATCCCGATTGCTCAAATTACCCAACAATATATTAGTTATATTAAATTGATGGGGGAATTAAATTTAGAGTTGGCTGCAGAATATCTGGTTATGGCGGCTTTATTGGCAGAGATAAAGTCTAGAATGCTACTGCCTAGACAAGTTGAAGCCGATGACGAAGAAGAGGATCCTAGGGCCACATTGATTCGTCGCTTGCAGGAGTATGAATGTATTAAAGCTGCAGCTGAAGAGATCGATTTATTAGCCAGAATTGAACGTGACATATTCGCCATTGATGTCGATGTGTCTTTATTAGGCGTTGATCAACCGTTACCCGATGTCCAGTTAAACGATATGTTGCTGGCACTTAAGGATGTTTTTAAACGGGTTGCGCAACTTAGTCATCATCAAATTACTAAAGAAGCGTTATCTGTCCGTGAACGAATGGCAACCATTTTGGAATACCTTGAAAGAGAAAATAACCTCCTTTTCTCGCAATTATTTGTCCGAAAAGAAGGTCGACACGGAGTTGTTGTCTCGTTTTTGGCCATCCTCGAACTTGGCAAAGAAGGACTTATCGAAATCATCCAGTCTGAGCCCTATACCGAAATTCGAGTTAGAAAAGTCAATTGTAATACCGAAACCCAGGGCCTCTAAAGCTCGTGTGCGATCAGAAAATGTCACTATAAAAGTCGCACCACTTAAGCTTAAACTCTACGCTAAAGATATTCAGCATGTAGCCGAAAAAATCAGATCACGACGTAAGAAGTTAACCATGACACCTTTGAATAATGTATCTATAGTCTCTGAGCTACCTGAAGCCAATGTGAAAACTAAACGTATCGTTGAGGCTATTTTATTTGCTGCTAGACGGCCAATGACGCCTAAACAAGTGCAGCAGGTTTTTCCTGAACTGGAGCAGCCAGAACTTCCGGATATACTGTCAGCAATAGATTCTATTATTGAGGATTATCGATTTCGACCTATAGAATTAAAAGCCGTCGCTAGTGGTTATCGGTTTCAGGTTAAGCAGGACTTGTCGCGTTGGGTTTCTCGTTTATTTGAGGAAAAGCCGCCCAAATATTCCAGAGCTTTGTTGGAAACCTTAGCTATTATTGCTTACAAACAACCGGTAACACGGGGTGAAATTGAAGATATACGTGGTGTCGGTGTCAGCTCAAGCATTATTCAAACGTTACTTGAGCGAGAATGGGTGCGAGTCGTTGCCCATAAAGAAGTGCCTGGTCGGCCAGGGCTGTATGGCACAACCAAACAATTTTTAGATTATTTTAATATAGCATCAATAAATGAACTACCGACTCTGCAAGAGATACAACATCTTGAGTGGCCGATAGATAAAATGCAACAACCTATGCAGGTAATGAGTGAAAAGCAAGAAACCAACTAATGATTCATCGAAACGGCCAGGCAGTTCGCCAGCGAGAGCGAATAAGTCACCTAAGCAACAGCGAAGAAATCAACAAAAACAGGCACCGAAAGCCACTGAAGCTAAGACAATTGCGCCTTCGCCAGAAGCCGCTAATGTAAGCAAAGTTATCAAAAGACCTGATCGCGTTCAGCCCGAAATCGGAGAGCGGATACAAAAAGTGTTGGCACGTGGTGGTTTGGGCTCACGTAGAGAAATTGAGCGTTGGATAGATGAAGGTCGACTCAAGCTTAATCATAATATTGTTAAATTAGGGGATAGGTTAAAAGAGGGCGATCATCTTCAATTAAATGAGCGGGTCGTACATTGGGAAAAATTTGCCATACAACCGACGCGCGTGTTGCTTTATCATAAACCCACCGGTGAAATCGTTACTCGGCGTGATCCCGAAGGGCGGCCGCTAGTCTTTACTCAATTACCTGAATTGTTGACTGCCCGCTGGATTTCCGTAGGAAGATTAGATATTAATACTTCTGGGCTTTTGTTAGTAACCAATAATGGTGAGTTAGCGAATCGATTAATGCATCCCTCTACCGAAGTAGAGCGTGAATATGCCGTGCGCATTTTAGGTGATGTTTCAGATGCAACGCTGGAAAAACTAAAGCAGGGTGTAGCGCTTGAAGATGGTATTGCTAAATTTGATGCGATTCGATTCTTTGGCGGAGAAGGTGCCAATAAATGGTATCACGTCATTGTTAACGAGGGCCGTAACCGCTTAGTAAGGCGCTTATGGGAATCTCAGGAAGTGGTCGTTAGTCGATTGATGCGTGTGCGTTATGGACCTATCGTCTTACCAGACGGGTTAAGAACTCGCGATTTTTATGAACTGACCGATAAAGAATTGGACTTGTTATTTGAGTTTGCCGGTTTAGAAAGAGTAGAGCCCGAATCTAATGGCGTCAAACCAGAAGTTAGGCGTCAAGGTTCTAGAAAAAGATAAGTTATTATTTTAAGACGGTTATCTGAAATCCAGACTAAAACATGAAAACAGTTTTAGTCTTTCAAGGCTGAGAATGACAGGTCATCTGCAAATTTTAATAGGACTATACAAACGATGATTGGAGTGCTGGTTTGAACAAAGAGGGAGCTAAAGCTCGCAAAAACACAGTACGACCATGGATTACCGTCCTCGATAAGATGGTCGCCCAAGATTTGCTAAAGACTTTTTTAGCAGGTTTATCAGTACTCGTCGTGATTATCGTCAGTCGGCAGTTTGTTCGTATTCTTGATCAAGCGATTAGCGGTCAGGTTTCCAATGAAACTTTGTTAAGTATTTTAGGGCTAAAAACAATAGTCGCTATCGCGGAGTTTTTACCTGTCGCTTTATTTTTAGCAGTTTTGATGGTGCTGGGTAGAATGTACCGAGACCATGAGATGGCGGCTGTTTCTTCAGCAGGTGGTGGTTCTGGTGTTATTTATAGAGCCGTATTTTTATTGGTTTTTCCCGTTAGCCTTTTAGCGGCAAGTATGTCTTTACTTGCAGCACCTTGGGCAGAAGCTAGAATACTTAAGTTGGTCATACATGATGAAGAAACCTCTGAAACCAGAGGAATAGCTGCGGGTAAGTTTAGCGAATATAGTCAGGGCGATTTAGTTTTCTACGTGGAAACTATCAGTGCCGATAAAAAAATGCATAAAGTGTTCGTACAAAGTTTAGAGCACGATAATACCAAGGTCAGTGTCATTAATGCGGAAGCTGCCAGAATGGAAGATTCAGCGGATGGACGCTATATCATTTTTGAGCAAGGTGAGCGCATAAAAGGTCAGCCAGGCAACTTAGATTATGTTATCGAACAATTTGCTGAGTATGCCGTAAGACTAGACACCAAAACAGCTGCTCCTAGAGCGGTTAATATGCCCGCTATCCCTAGTGAGATGTTATGGCAGCATAAAACTAAAGCTTATATTGCTGAATTTCAGCGTCGCCTTTCTATACCTTTTGGCGCTTTATTATTAAGTTTTATTGCCGTGCCTTTGGCGCAAATTTCGCCTAGAGGCGGTGTTTACGGAAATATGGTAGTGGGATTTTTAATTTATTTTAGTTATGGAAATCTGACTCGTATCAGTCAAGGCTGGGTGACTAATGGCACTATTCCAACTTGGTTTGGAGGCATTGGCGTTGATGTACTGTTATTTGTAATCGGTAGTCTTTTATTGGCCAGATTATATAGCTGGCAATGGTTGGTTTTAAGAATAAAAGGGCAGGTCGCTTAAGTGAAGGTATTAACAGGCTATATTGTTAAAGAAGTGCTTAAGGGCGCTTTTATTGCAGCCATATTATTATTGACGTTATTTAATTTATTTACCTTTAGTGATGAATTGGGTGATTTGAGTGAAACTTATGGCCTTAAAGAAATTTTTTATTATATTGCCTTAACAACACCAGGCATTTTTTGTGAATTAGTGCCCGCCTCTGCCCTATTGGGTAGTCTATTTATACTAGGCGCAATGGGCAATAACCTTGAACTTATTGCGATGAGGGCCGCAGGCCTTTCTATCTTCGGTATTATCAGAGCCGTTATGTTAGCGGGTGCCGTGTTGGTGATATCATCAATATTGATAGGTGAATTTGTCGCACCCATCACTGAACGGTTTGCTAAAAATTTAAGACTGACTGCTCAGAATGGTCCAGTACAGGTTAATTCTGATTATGGTATATGGTTGCGTGAGGACAAAAAATTTATCAATGTACGTCAGATTATCGATGATCACCATTTAGCTGATATTAGTATCTATGAGTTAAATGATCAGCAGCATTTACAACAGACGTTGCATGCAGATTCCGCTGTTTTTCTAGGTAATCAGCAGTGGCATCTTAATAACATTAAGAGTTCCGTCATTTCGACACAACAAATTCTAGTGAATAATCAAGAGCATCTGCTTTGGATAACCTCAATCGCACCTAATTTGTTGAAGAGTGTCGTTATTAATCCAAATAATTTGACCTTCGTGGATTTGAGTCGCTATATTAGTTTTTTAAAGAAAAATCATCAAGAATCACATGCGTTTGAATTAGCCTTTTGGGAGCGAATTGTTAGCCCCTTAGATACCTTTATTATGCTGTTGTTATCGGCCCCTTTTATTATCAGTGTTAAACGCGGCGTCAGTGTAGGCGAACGTATGATGATAGGTATAGCCATCGGTATGGGCTTTAATGTTGTTGATAAATTGGTGGGGCATTTAGGTTTGATTTATAACCTCAATCCGCCGTTAATCGCTTTTATTCCCTGTTTAACCATGTTGATGCTAGCGCTATATTCAGTTAATCGAATGCGCGATTAATCGTTACCCTTTCTAAATATGCTCACCAGCACTATCTTGATTTAAATAAGCCAGTATTTGCTGTTTATTATTGAAGTTTCCATAAGCTAGCATGAGTTTGATGTAAGCGCTTTCGATAGACATATTCCAAATCATTTCTGCGCCTAAATCTAATAAGGCGCGAGTGCTCTGATAAGCATCGGTAGTTTGAGTCGCTGGTGCTAAATAAACAGGGATGTTTTTGTCATTACAGCGCTTTATAAAACTAAGTAATGAATGATTTTCGCCCCATTGTATCGAGGTACAAGCCGTGCCTGAATGATATAAGTCATGTAAGATCACATCTACAAGCTCTAGATTAAAGTGGCTGTAATCTAAGCCAGGGTAAGGTTTGATCATTAAAATACGTGAACAAAATCGTGCCGCTATCGTTGGTGTAGTTGAGGTATTTATAGTTGCATCAGGGGACGTGGCGACAGGTAAGCCTGAAAAACGTTTGTTTTCAAACTGCGCAAAACTATTGCCTTGTACACTGTAAAAATCACCCGTTAATTGCAAAGAGCAGGTTAAGCGTGCAGCTTTATGAACTAGAGTCTTTTTCTGTTGTTGATTGCGATAAGGTACAAAAACACCCGACTTAATCTTTTGTAAAATAAACTCGATGGCGCAACTAAAATTACTAAGGCCATTCGCTCTAGGATCATCTAAAGGATAATCACTAGAAACCAACAGTATGGGTACGTTAAGATTGTTAAAGTAAAAACTTAATGCCGATGCGGTATAGGCCAAGGTGTCTGTGCCATGGGTTATAATGACACCATCGTATTGATCAATGTGTTCAGCTTCTAAGGCGGCAATTAATATTTTCCAAGCGGGGGGTGCAAGATTTTCACTTAAAATCTGCAAAGGCTGGCGCGTAGTAAAATTAATGTTCTGATGTTTCGGAGTCTGCTGTTGAAATAGTTGTAACAGCTTAAAGGGTGTTCCGCCCGAAATGTCGATAGTTCCTCCAGTCGCCGTGGAGCCGATAGTTCCACCGGTAAATAGAACTAGAATATTTTTCATAGTATGATGCTGCATGTTATAGGTTTTACTTAGAACAGATAGGTGCAAAGCTTAACGCTTAGTCCAGCGTTTTGCAAAAGCTTAGCTGTAGCATGAACAACGATTAAAGAATATTAAAGCATCTTGATTAAAAATATGAAAATATCACTCATTGTTGCAATGGCTACTAATCAGGCTATTGGACTGAATAATAAAATGCCTTGGCATTTATCTGCGGATTTAAAAAAATTCAAAGAAATCACTATGGGTGCGCCCATTTTAATGGGTAGAAAAACCCACGAGTCTATAGGTCGTATCCTCCCTGGTCGTACCAATATTATCATTAGCCGTAACCTAGACTATCAGCAAGACGGCTGTGTTGTGGTTAACGATATTAAGGTGGCTTTAGAAAAAGCGAGCGAAACGGCTGAAGAATTGTTTGTCATTGGTGGTTTTGATCTTTATAAAGCGACCTTGCCATTGGCAGATACGCTTTATCTAACTTTGATTAACAAAGTCTTTGCTGGCGATACTTTCTTTCCTGATTTTAATAGGGATGAGTGGCTGGAAATGGAACGCATAGATATTGATGATGACGCTGATGTTGACTTTAGTTACAGCTTTTTGAAATTGAACAAGATAAAGCTGAGCAATAACTAACCTGATAGCGATGAAAACAGTTAAAATGCTTGGCTATAACGGCAGCGCTCTCTTCTAGCATCGATTATTAAAACCTAGAATTTGGCGTTAAAGTGTGGAATGTAGGATTAAACCTAATGTGCCGCATTAAACGCTCGCTAATTTAAGATACTTCTCTAAAAGCAACAGCTTGGTAGCTACATGCAAACAAAATATAATACTGATGACCTTCGAATTTGTGCGACTAAGGAAGTTATTCCGCCTGTTCAGGTACATGATGAAATTCCGATTAATGAAATAGCCGCTCAAACAACGCTACAAGCCCGAACAGAGATACATAAAATCTTAACTGGCAAAGATGACAGAGTGCTAGTCGTAGTGGGACCTTGTTCTATTCATGATCCTAAAGCGGCACTAGACTACGCTAAGCTGTTGAAAGCCATTAAAGATGAGCTCAAAGATGAGCTATTGATTGTAATGCGGGTTTATTTTGAAAAGCCGCGTACAACAGTGGGCTGGAAGGGTTTAATTAATGATCCTGACCTTAATTCTAGTTTTAATATTAATAAAGGTTTGCGTGTTGCTAGGCAAATATTGGTGGATGTTGCAACCTTAGGCGTTCCTGCCGCTACCGAATATTTAGATTTAATTTCTCCGCAATATATATCAGATTTAGTCGCTTGGGGCGCGATAGGTGCCAGAACTACTGAAAGCCAAGGTCATCGTGAATTAGCTTCAGGTGTTTCATGTCCTATCGGTTTTAAGAACTCAACTGATGGCACTATAAAAATTGCTATAGATGCGATTAGAGCGGCAATGAGCCCTCATCATTTTTTGTCGTTGACTAAAGCCGGACATTCCGCAATTTTCTCAACCACCGGCAATGATGATGTGCATATCATTTTAAGAGGCGGTAACGGTCGTCCAAATTATGATGCAGTCAGTGTTGAACAAGTGGCAGAAGGCCTGAAAAAAGCAGAACTTAGACCTAATATCATGATTGATTTTAGCCATGATAACAGCCTAAAACAATGCCAACGTCAATTGATAGTTGGTGACGATGTCGCAGGGCAAATCGCCAATGGTGATCATAGAATTATGGGTGTCATGATAGAAAGTCATCTTAAGGCCGGCAACCAACAAGTTATCGATGGTCAAGAATTAGTCTATGGCCAAAGTATTACCGATGGTTGTTTATCATGGGATGACACCGTACCATTATTAAAGTCACTCGCACTAGCTGTGCAAAAACGCAGAACCATCGATAGTAATCGGAGCTTAAACGTATGATTATTTATGTTAATGGTGAAGAGCATCACTATGCAGAAAATACCAGTGTCGCTGATGTCATTGCAGACTTGGGTTTAACCAGTAAAAAAATTGCTGTTGAATTGAATAAAGAAATTTTACCTTTCCAATATTATGCCAACCAGATGTTGCAAACAGAAGATCGTTTAGAAATTGTTCATGCCATCGGCGGTGGTCAAGAAGATACTTTTGTACTCGCCGGTGTCACTTATCATTCGCGCTTGTTGGTCGGTACGGGTAAATATAAGGACATGGAAGAAACACGCCTGGCTATTGAAGCCAGTGGTGCTCAAATTGTAACCGTCGCTATTAGACGTACTAATATTGGTCAACATCAAGGCGAACCTAATTTGCTAGATGTTATTTCTCCCGATAAATATACTATTTTGCCAAATACCGCAGGTTGTTATACCGCTGAAGAAGCCGTGCGTACTTGTCGTTTAGGACGGGAATTATTGGGCGGCCACAAATTGGTTAAGCTGGAAGTCTTAGCGGATCAAAAAACGCTATTTCCTGATGTTGCTCAAACCTATATCGCGGCTGAAATGTTGGTTAAAGAAGGCTTTGATGTCATGGTTTATACTAATGATGATCCTATTGCCGCTAAACGCTTAGAAGAAATTGGTTGTGTCGCAGTCATGCCTTTGGCTGCTCCTATAGGTTCAGGTTTGGGTATTCGTAATCCTTATAATATTCTTACCATCGTCGAAAATGCACGCGTACCTATTCTAGTCGATGCGGGTGTAGGTACAGCTTCAGATGCGGCTATTGCTATGGAATTAGGGTGCGCCGGTGTATTAATGAATACCGCCATTGCTGAAGCTAAAAATCCTATATTAATGGCAACGGCTATGCGTAAAGGTATTGAAGCAGGTAGAGCCGCCTATTTAGCTGGGCGTATGCCGAGAAAACGCTTTGCCTCTGCTTCATCGCCTATTGATGGCTTGTTTTTCTAATTATGACGGACTTAGCTCAAACGCTGCCCCAAAGAATTCGTAGCTTTATACGTAGGCAAGGTCGTCTTACGCCTGGGCAAGAAGTAGCCTTAGATCAGCATTGGTCTCAATATGGTTTAGAGCCCGAGGTAGATTACGACTTTAGTAAGGTATTTGGTCGCCAAGCGCCATTGATTGTAGAGATCGGTTTTGGTAATGGCGATAGCCTAGCCAAAATGGCGGCCGCTAATCCAGATCATGATTATATTGGTATTGAAGTTCATAAGCCGGGTGTAGGTCATTTACTGATATTGTTACATGAGCAAGCTTTAACAAATGTTAGAGTTTATTGCCATGATGCTATTGAGATTTTAGAACAAAAAATACCTGATCATAGCCTAGCTGGTTTGCATTTGTTTTTTCCTGATCCCTGGCATAAAAAGAAACATCATAAGCGTCGTATAGTACGGCCCAGTTTTGTCGACTTATTGAATAAAAAACTGCAAGTGGATGGTTACTTTCATGCCGCAACCGATTGGCAGCATTATGCTGAGTCCATGTTGGAAGTTTTATCGGCCAGTGAAGGTTTAAAAAATACCAGTCTTACTCAAGATTATTGTGAGCGTCCAGACTATCGTCCGCTAACTAAGTTTGAACAGCGAGGTTTACGCTTAGGCCATGGCGTTTGGGATTTGATTTTTTCAAAAAGTAACATTTCACAATAAACTATGAGTGGCTAATTCAAGCCCCAACTTAACGTGTTAATGGTGAACCATGATGAAAAGAATAATGCTGGCTTGCTTAGCCATTCTATTGATTATAGAAGAATGGTTATGGGATGGTTTAAACGCATTAGCTCATAGTCTCATAAAATGGGTAAGGCTGGAGTCTTTTGAATATTGGTTAAGCCAAAGAACGCCTAATCAAGCACTAGTTGCGTTTAGTATTCCACTCATGATTGTTACGCCACTGAATGTTATTGCGATTAGCTTATTAGCTAGAGGCATGGTTTTAGAGGGCTTGATGCTGGAAGTTTTAGTTAAGTTATTGGCGACCTTATTAGTCTCTAGAGTCTTTGCCTTAACCAAGCCACAACTATTAAGTTTTAGTATTTTGCGTAGTATTTATCTGGCCATTACTCGATGGTTGAAATGGGCTCATGATAAAGTCGTTGATGCCCCAATCTATATCTGGGCTAAGCAGTTTAAGGTAGAAGTTAAAACAAAATTCAGTGCTTGGTTTGGCTAAGTTCAGTACGCTGTCTGACAGCGTACTGAGTATTGCAGATTTTAATGATTATGCAGTGCCGCTAAGGCGTGTTCATAATCAGGTTCGTCAGCGAGTTCGTTGACTAATTGGCTATAAATGACTTTATCATGTTCATCGATAATCACGATGGCTCTAGCGGTTAAACCAGCTAGAAAAGTATCAGTTAGTTTTACACCATAATCTTCAGCAAATGTTGAGCGAAAAGTGGATAAGGGAATCACATTTTTCAAGCCTTCTGTTTCACAAAAGCGACTCTGTGCAAAGGGTAAATCCGCTGAAATAACTAGCACTACAGTATGGTACAAATGCGATGCTTTCTCGTTAAATTTACGAGTAGAGGCTGCGCAAGTCGGTGTATCCAGACTTGGTACGATGGTTAATATCTTCTTTTGTCTTGCATAAGTTGCCAGCGACACCTCTGTTAATTTATTCGTTGTTAAAGAAAAATCGGGTGCTTTGCTGCCCACTGCAGGTAATTCACCTGAAGTGTTTAAAGGTTTGCCTTGAAAATTAATAGTGGCCATAAATAAGTTTCGGTTAAGGGTTAGAGACAAAAGGCACTAAGCTAAGAGTTTATCCTTTTCGCTGAGTGCCTTGCACAGAGTACTTATGAATCTTTCTTACTTTTTGCGCGTTTAATGAGGCGTATACGTTTTTCTACAGCCCAATCAGTTAGTTTGGTTTTATTACCATGAAATGGATTAACCGGTGATTTAAACTCTATGCGTATAGGTGTTCCTGACAATTTAAGCTTGTCACGGAAGTAGTTCATTAAATAGCGCTTATAAGAGGTGGGTAAAGCGTCGGTTTGTGCACCATGAATGATAACAACCGGAGGATTACGACCGCCTTGGTGAGCATATTTAAGTTTAATCCGACGGGTATGAATAATTGGTGGTTGATGCGCGTCAGTCGCTTCTTTTAAGATACGAGTTAATACTGGCGTTGACATATCGATCATAGCCGCTGCATATAACTTACCAACTACATCAAATAATTTGCCGACACCACTGCCATGCAAGGCAGAAATAGGATGTTTTTCAGCAAACTCAAGAAAAGACAGTTTTACATCCAGATGACGTTTAATGGTATCTTTTTGCTCGGTACTAATACCATCCCATTTATTCAAGCCGATGATTAACGCACGTCCAGCCTCTAGTACTAAGCCTAATAAATGAGCATCTTGATCGGTGATACCTTCACGGGCATCCACTAAATAAATAACGACGTTAGCCTTTTCGATGGCTTGTAGCGTTTTAATAACGCTGAATTTTTCTATGGCATCAGAAACCCTAGAGCGCCTACGCATACCTGCGGTATCAATCAGAGTAAATTGTTTGCCATTGCGTTCAAAAGGAATGTAAATACTGTCGCGCGTAGTGCCCGGTTCATCGTACACGATAACGCGTTCTTCACCCAATAAGCGATTAACTAGCGTTGATTTACCGACGTTAGGGCGACCTACGACGGCAATGGCTATACCTTTACTTTCTTCGTCGACCAGTTCTTCATCGGCTGGCGGTAATAGTTGATCTACGCGTTGTAATAATTCGGGTATGCCTCTGCCATGAGACGCGGCAATTTGTACCGGCTCACCTAGTGCGAGCGAATAAAAATCCGCAGCAGCAATGGTCGCATCGATGCCATCTACTTTATTAGTAACTAATAATATCGGTTTATCTAGTTTACGTAGCGTATCAGCAATGACTTTATCAGAGGCACTAAGACCTTCGCGGGCATCGACCATAAACAATACTAAGTCGGCTTCTTCTAAAGCAATTTGCACTTGTTTTCTGGCAAAGCTTTCTATGCCTTCAGCATCATCAGCGATACCGCCGGTGTCGACGACTAGGCAAGCTCTATC